>JBKJKH010000205.1:0-2810 GCA_046597595.1 Gemmatimonadaceae bacterium | reverse complement strand
CGCTTCGGCTACGACGCCTTCCGCGCGGGACAGGAACAGGCCGTCGCAGGCATCCTCGGCGGCCGCGACACGCTCGTCATTCTTCCGACGGGCGGAGGCAAGTCGCTCTGTTTCCAGGTACCGGCGTTGCTCCTGGACGGACTGACGGTCGTCGTTTCACCCCTCATCTCGCTGATGAAGGATCAGGTGGATGCGCTCGTTGCGCGCGGGATTCCTGCCACCTTCATCAACAGCACCCTCGGTGCCGGCGAGATTTCGACCCGCATGGCGCGCGTCCAGAAGGGCGACATCCAGCTGCTGTACGTCGCTCCGGAACGCTTTGATGCGGGGAACACTGCCGAGCGTCTGCGCAGCATTGGCGTGAAGTTGCTCGCGATTGACGAGGCGCATTGCATCAGCGAATGGGGCCACGACTTCCGTCCAAGCTACCTGCGCCTGCGCAGCGTGCGCGAGCGACTCGGTGATCCGCCTACGATCGCCCTGACGGCAACCGCGACTCCGGAGGTACGCCGTGATATCGCGCGCCAACTCATGCTGCGCGATCCCGTCACTGTCATCACGGGGTTCGACCGCACCAACCTCACGTATTACGTGGTGCCTGTCCGGAACGACACGGAGAAAGACGAGGCGCTGGTGCGCGAGATCAGGAAGCGGGACGGGCTGACCATCGTCTACGCGGCGACGCGAAAGTCCGTCGAGCGCGTGGCCGGCGTCCTGTCGAAGGCGCGCATCCCCTCCATGGCGTATCACGCGGGGCTCGACGACACGCATCGCGCGGAAGTGCAGGATGCGTTCATGAGCGAGCGCGTCCAGGCAATCGTTGCGACGAACGCCTTCGGCATGGGAATAGACAAGTCGAATGTGCGGCTCGTGGTGCATTACACGATGCCCGGCACACTCGAGGCATATTACCAGGAGGCGGGACGCGCGGGGCGCGATCGCGAACCGGCGGAGGCGGTGTTGCTGCACGCCTTTCCCGACCGCTTCACGCACGAGTTCTTCATCAAGGGCGCGCATCCCGAGCGGCGCGTCATCGAGCGCGTGTATGCGGAGGCGGTGCGGTCCGCCGATCCCACCGGGCGCGTGCTCGCCGATCCGGCGCGACTGGCAGCGCTCGCTGGTGACAAGGTCGGCGATCGCGAGGTCGAATCGGCCTTGCGGATTCTCGCGCGGGCGGAGGCGTTGTCCGTCGAGAGCGAGACAAACTCCCGGCTCTGGGTGCGCCTGCTCGCTACTCCGGACCGCATCAAGCGGGAGCTGGGCGACGAGCGCCAGATGGAGCGTGAACTCCTGCGTGCACTCTGGCGTGGCGTTGGCGGCGAACGGCTGGCCGACGGGGTCACACTCGACCCGAGTGGCTTGCCGCCGGGGTTTGGCGGCGCGTCCGGCATCATCCCGCTGCTCGACTCACTGCAGGCGCAGCAGTTCATCGCGTGGTCGCGCACGGGGGGCGGCGTGCGTCTTACGGCGCCGCGAAAGCCGCTGTCCGCGTTCACCGTGGATTGGCCGCTCCTCGAGCGGCGGCGCAAGGGAGAACTCGCAAAGCTCGAGTCGGTGCAGAAGTACGCCTACACAAAGGAGTGCCGGCGCGGGTTCGTGCTCCGGTACTTCGGCGATCCGGCGGCGCGCAGGGAGTGCGAAGGGTGCGACAACTGCCTGGGTATTACTGCCGCGCAGTCGACGGGACCGCTGAAGAGGAAGGGCAAGGCGAAAGCGCCAAGCACTCGACGCGCCCTGGGCGCGGCCGCGGCAGCGGGCGACCCGAAGCTTCTGGAGGTGCTCAAGGCCCTGCGCACCAGCATCGCGAAGGAAGAGAAAGTGCCTGCGTACGTCGTTTTCCCGGATCGAACGCTGCAGGCCATGGCGGCCGACCGTCCCGACACCCTGCAAACGCTGGCGGAGATACACGGCGTAGGCGAAACTAAGCTCGAGAAATACGGGCCCCGTTTCCTTGCTGCGCTCCGCAACGGCTCCCACAACGGTTCCCACAACGGCTCCTGAGTAGACCCGCCATTTTGCGTCCCTCCATTTCGCGTCGCACGCTTCGCCTGCTCTGGGGCACCACGATCGTGCTGAGCATACTTGGCATCGCGGGTGCGCTGGAACGCACGTACATCCAGGCCAAGGGGGAGATTCGTGAGAAACGCGTTCTCACCGCCAGGGAACAGCGAAAGTTTGCGATCGCCTCGCCGCCGGGCATGGTGCCCGGCACCGCGCGGTACGACAATTTCGTCGCGGGAATCGTCGAACTCGAAACGAAGTACGAGCGCAACCGCTCTCTCATCCTGCGCCACGTTGTCCCGGGCGCGTTGATCCTGCTGTTGACGCCACTCCAATTCTCGGGCCTCATCCGCCGGCGGTGGCTCTCGTATCATCGCTGGGCCGGACGGGTGATTCTTCTCGCCGTGTGGATTTGCGCGTCGGCGGCGCTCGCTTTTGGATTGCTCGTGCCGTTCGGGGGAACGCCTGAGCGGATCTTCACGGCCATCTTCGGATCCCTCTTTCTCTATTTCCCCGGACGCGGGTGGCGCGCGATTCGTGAAGGAAATGTTGCCGAGCATCGCGAGTGGATGCTCCGGATGTACGGTCTGGCCCTCGCCATCGCCGTGATTCGCATCATCGGTGCGCTTTTGGTGTGGCTCACCCCCGTCGGGTCACGAGAAGGGTTTAACTGGTCGTTCTGGGGTGGTTTTTCGCTGATGCTGGTGCTGACGGAGATCTGGATCCGGCGGACGCGCGTCGTCCACCGCCCACCGGCGGCGCGGTATCAGGCCATCGCCACGGACATCCTGTAGTCTCCAGCGCCGTCC
>JBKJKH010000206.1:0-11302 GCA_046597595.1 Gemmatimonadaceae bacterium | reverse complement strand
CATTCGCCCTCCCTTGCCCTACGACAAGCAATACTTCGAAAAGTGGTATCGTGATCCGCGACATCGCGTTCGCACCCCTGCGGAGCTTCAGCGGCAGGTTCGGTTCGTTGTGGGTGTCGCGGAGCACCTGTTGAATGCGCCCGTTCGCTCCGTGCTGGATATCGGAGCCGGTGAGGGAGCATGGCTTCCGGCGCTGCGCGCAATACGGCCGCGCATCAAGTACTGGGGTGTCGATCCGAGTGTCTATGCCGTACGCCGGCACGGAGCGCGACGCAACATCGTGCTCGGTGATGCCACGTCGCTCGACAGCGTCGCTGGCATTCCGGACGGCGTGGACCTCGTCGTCTGCTCGAGTGTCCTCAACTATCTCCCGCCGGCCTCCCTGAAGCGCACGCTCCGACAGATCGCGCACCGTACGGACGGGCTGGCGTTTCTCGAGCTCTACACGAAGCGCGATCTCGAAAAGATAGAGGGAGACACGGCGCCGATCGGCAATCGGAATGCGTCGTGGTACCGCAATGCGTTGCACGACGCCGGATTCATCGCCTGCGGGTTGCACTGTTACGTGACGCGTCGGCTTGCGGGACGCGTGACGGAATTGGAGCACGCATAGGCAGCATGGCCGACGCAACGACGGGACGCCATTGGGCGCCCCGTCGTCGTTTGTCGTCTTTTGTCGTCGTTCGCCGTGCGGTCTTTACCAGACCGGCGGTTTCACAGGGTCTGCGGGCTCATTGACTCCGCCGCCGCCACAGAAGCGATCCAGTACCGACCCGTTGCCATCGAACGCCTGCCGCTCCACGTTGCAGACTGCGCGGCGCAGGAGTGTGTAGTCCGCGTGAAACCATGTGAAGTACGTGTTGAGCGCGGTCAGGTGAGCGCAGATGTCCTTGAGGTTGCAATTGTGCTTCTTCGTCGTCCACCGCCGCGTCGGCCGCGTTGGTCGCTTGACCTTGGGCAAATTTGCCGCCACGCGTCCGACCTTTTTCTTCCGGCCGGCCGCAGATTTTCTCCCAGTGGCGGATCGTTGTGTCGCGCTTCCGCTTCGCCTGACAGCCATGATTGTTCTCCGGTGTTGAGGTAAATGCTGCGGGGGAAGTACGGCCGTACAGTCATTGCGCGGCAGCGCGCAGGGTTGCGAGCTGGTTGCGTGCCTTGCGCTCCAGCACGTTGTCGTGGAGGGCGCGCGCGGCGTCGACGCGAAGCGCGAGGCTTTGGGAAAGAAACAGCGGGTGAACGCCTCCACTCGGCTGATCGAAGGTGCTGGCGACCAGATGGGCGGTTGCGGCGTCACCCCGGCTCAGCAGCAGTCGCGCATAGGTGAGCCGCTCTGGCGCGAGCGATTCCCAGAGCATGGAATCAATCTCGCGGTCGCCACTCGTGGGCAGCAGTGCGCTGAATTGGCGAAGCGCCTGAACCGTATCATGTCGCGCGGTTGCGAGATACGCGGCCGCTACGCGCTCCATTAATGAATCGAGCCGTTGCCCCGGTGCGCGCACTCGCGTCACGAGCCGGGCGTGTATTTGCTCGAGACGCGCGACGTCTCGCGTGTGAAAGCTCCACAAGGTGAGAAGCCACAGCGACGGTGCGGTCCGTGTCTCGATGGCGCTGTAGAGCTGATTCACGAAAGGCGTCGCGCGGTCACTGACGTTCACGCCAGCCGCAGCGTCCACCACGTAGAGGCCCAAGGCGGGCGTCAAGCCCTGGGCTACCGCAGAGTCGACCAGTTGCAGCGCGCGATCCGTCTGCCCCTGCGCTACGAGCATGCCCTGCAGGTTGACGAGGGAGCTCCAGTCTTCTGCCCCCGTCGCGGTGTCAGCGGCCAGAATGGAAGAGAACGCCGCCACTCCGCAGCGCAGGGCCTTCACGCTGGTCGCCGAACGCAGGACCTGCCCGACACGGAAAACGGTGCGCGCATTCCGTCGCACTTCGGCGGGCCAGCCGACCGCGTTCACGCCAGCGTTCAGGCACCGGAGTGTCAGCGCCATGCGTTGCTCGAACACCGTATCGGGACCGGCAGCGGCGCGCAGTGTGACGAATCGTGCAACGCCCACAGCGTCGCCACGACGGGCTGCTATCTCCGCGAGATGGGCGAGCGGCGGCGAGAAGTCGGGGTCGAGCTTGCGGGCGTTCTCGAAATACTCGAGAGCGAGTTGTTCCAGCGGCCACGTGGTGGGACGGGGGATGGCCCGGCGGGTCAGCGAGTCGAGACCCACGGTAGGCAACAGGTGCAGGTGAATCTCGCCGGCGAGCATCCACGCGTCCGCCGATTCCTCGCTGGGCGAAAGGAGCGGCCGCAGTGCGGCGATCGCCTCGTCTGCTCGACCCGCGAGGAAACGCTCGAGCGCGTTGCCGAACCGCGCCTGACGAGGTGAAAGCGCCCGGGCATGACGAAGCGCGAGGCGGACAAGCGCATAAGCGCTGTCGGGACGGTTCGTCACGCTCGCAGCCGAGGCGGCGCGGAGCGCGGCCGGCGCCAATGTCGAATCGGCGGTAGCCGCGCGCGCGAGGAAAGCGAACGCGGGCTCCATTCTGGAATTCCGGTACTCGCGCTCCCCGTGCAGCCAGTCGTCAACGGCGGACGGATTGTGTCCAGTCAGGCCCGACACATCGACGATCTTTTCGAGACCCGTCAATCTTGGCAGCACTCGCACGACGGCCTTGAGCACGAGATCGCTGGCTATTGATGCCGTGGCGATTCCCGCTTCCGTCTTGCGATCCACCAACGCGCCATTCGCGACGTCGTACAGCTGTACCTGCACGCGCACAGAATCACGCGACCGCGAGACGGACCCGTTGAGGAAGTAGCCTGCACGCTCCTGACGAGCCACAGCGCGCAGTCGCCGCAGACTGAGATTCCCGGCGCGTGAGCGCTCCGCATCATCCAGCAGTGACGTCCCATCGAGCCAGCGCGTCGCGTCCGTCCGTTCCAGTGCGCTGCCGACAAGCAGCGCGAGTTGTTCTCCCTGACGCGATCCGGGCCGTGTGATGTCCGTGAACGGGAAGACGACGACGCGGTCTGGATCCAGGGGCGGGCGCCACTTCGCGTAGCCAGATGCGGCGAGCAGCCCGACGATCGCAATCGCCGATGCCCCGGCGATCCACCGGCGGATGCGCGGCCGCATTGGAAGACGTCTTCCCGCGGGGGTGTCCAGGTCTCCAACGCCCTCGAGCGCCGTCAGCAACTCTTCGACACTCGCGAACCGATCCGCCGGGACCTTTTCCAGCGTCCGCATCACGATGGCCTCGAGCGCTTCCGGGACGGCAGGTCGCACCACACGCAGCGAAGGCGGAAGTTCGATCATGTTGCGGGCGATGACTGCCTGCGCCGACGCGCCATGAAAAGGTGTCACTCCCGCGAGCATCTCGTACACAACGACTCCCCACGCATACTGATCGCTTCGTGCATCGACCTCACCTCCACCGGCCTGCTCAGGGCTCATGTAGGCCGGTGTGCCGATCACGATGCCGGTGCTCGTAATCTCCTCCGTTGCCGACGCGGTGACTGCGCGCGCGATACCGTAATCCGCGAGGAGCGCGTGTGCATCAGCGGAGAGCAGCACGTTTTCGGGCTTGATGTCCCGGTGTACGATTCCCTCGCGATGCAGCACAACAAGGCCGGCGGCAACCTCCCTCGCGACGCTCACCGCCTCGCGGAGGGGAAGCTGCCGCACACGGTCGATTCGCTGACGCAGCGAACCACCGGCCGCAAAGGGCATGATATAGTACGGCAGCCCGTCCACTTCCCCTGATTGCTCGAGTGGTACGAGCGATGGCGAACGCACGCTGGCCGCAATGTGGATTTCGCGCAGGAAACGCTGCGCCGCGAGCGCGTGCGCGAGTTCCGGCTTGAGCACTTTCACCGCTACATCCGTCCCGTCTGACAGGCGCCGCGCAAGCCAGACGGTCGCCATGCCTCCGCGGCCGATCTCGCGCTCGATCTCGTAGCGGTCGACAAGTGCGGCGCGGAGGCGATCCGGAAAAAGGCCCGATGCCTCGTTGGACACCGAAGTCCTGGATCTTACGGGCATGTCACGCCGCCGGTCTGGCTCAGTGCCGAGTCGATCGCCCGCCGGACGCTCAGGCGAGGAAAGCCCATACTCTGTCCGCTGCACAACGCCTGCCTCGCCAGTGTCCCGCCGATGGCACCTAGCGCCAGCGCCGCGCGAACTCGGTACAGGGTGTGAAAGTCCTCGAGTTGCAGATCGATGACGGCAGTGAATGCTGGCAACGCGGTCGTGGCGCGGAGCGACAGAAGTCCGTTTCGCATTTCAGCGATTCGATCTGCGGGTGCTCCCTGGAGCAACGCCTCCGCCAGCAGCGGCACGGCACTCGGCCCTCGCGCCACGACGCTGTCGCGCTCACCCTCGATGCACTCGTGACACTCCATCATCTCGCGCAACGACACCGTGGGCGCAGAGAGTGGAATAAGCACCGGGCCGGCAGTGCTGCACGCGAGCAGCGTGCCCATGGCCATTGTCAGGACCAACGCCGAGCGGCAAGCAGACGCGAGCGGCACGATCAACTAGCACCCGCTCACGGTGACGGCGACAGTGGCAAACGAGCCATCGGCGAAGGCTCGGACGATGCCTGATCCGTTGGCGATACCGGTAATTCGAGCTCGCGATTTGGCCGGAGGGATCGGCGTTTGCACAGACACCTTCACAATTTCCGGCGTCAGCACATACCACTGTGCATTGCCTGACGACGGGAGGTTCGCCTCACCAAAGAAGGTGGCATCCACGAACTGTGATGCCGCCACCGTGCACCCTACGGAAACCGCCGCCGGCACGACGGCCACGCTGCACGACAAGTTGTTCGTGTTCTGCATCTGGCTGAACGTGCCAATCGTGGTGCGGCTGACGTCGAGCGATATACCTGGGCAATCGTCGGTCGAGGTGAACTCGCGGCAGGCACAGGGAGTGACCAGCGGCGTAGTGCCGGCCTGCGCCTGCACGCTGCGCGCGGTTGCGCCCGACGTCGGCCAGAGGCGGTTGAGCCACGAGGCGTCGCCCAGCGTCATGCGGACGCTCTGGCCAACGGAGAAGTACTGCGGAGCGCTCGCCGTGGCAGAGGCCATGATGTTGAACTCCTGCGTCGTGGCGGCGTTCCGAACGAAACCGCCCAGCGTGCTGGTATGCCCCCAGACGGGGCGATCAAGACCAAGCGAGTGGCCGATTTCATGAGCAAGCGTCGTGGGCATGCCTTCGTCAAGATCGATGAAGATGATCTCAGGCGCGTCGAAGGCGGCGCACGACCACCCTGCGCGGGCAGCGCTGCCAGACACTTCGTCGACGTAGTAGATGTTGAGCCGCATCGCGTCGTAAATGGCGGCGCTGCTCGCGCGGATTTTTCCCACGTTTTCACATCCGGCACCGACGTCGGAATTGGAGATCGTTCTGATGTCCATGATCGGGGGCTCGCCGCCGGCGATGGCATCCCCCGATAGGCGCAGACCGGCGAAGCTGTAGGCAAAGGTCAGTTGCGCGGTTCCGATATGCAGACTTCGGATCTTGTTCGTGTCGTCCAGAGCAAACGCCGTGTTGATGTAAATCGTGACCGGCACGTGGAGCAGGGAAGTCGGCAGCACGGCACCGAACAGATCGCCGTTGGCGGTCGTCCACGGGAAGGCAGTGGACGCGGGGTAATAGGCAAGCGCGCGACCGCTCGAGAGAATCCCGACGCCCCCGTGGCAGGTTCCCCATGCATCGGCAGGCGGAACGGCATTGTCGCCGACGGCGAAACCTCCGGATCCCTCGCGGAGTTCATCTTGCCTGCAGGTCAGTGGGGAGGGAGAGTCAGCGCGATAGTCGAGCCACGCGATAATCGGCGTGCTCGGCGCGTTGGTGGCTTCAACCGCGTCCGCACAAAGCCAGAGGGTGACGGACGTGACACCCCCACCGGCGACGTCGATGTTACGCTTGGTGACGCACTGTCCAATGATGCGCGCTACGACCTGGTGTGGGCCGGATAACTGAGTGACGAACGCCGCCTTTCCCCAGACATTCGTGACAGCCGCGATCGCCGTGCCCACCGTGGCATTCAGCAACTGCACCTGCGCTCCCATCGCCGGATTCCCGCCGGAGAGGAGGACGGTCACTTCGACGTTCCCCGGTTGCGCGTGCACCACCGGCGGCGCGCCGAGCAGCGCGAGCAACAGAAGAGTCGAGCAGCTCCGTCGCCGGTGAGACCACATACGTGCCTCGTCGCGTCGAGGGCCGTGCGAGTCAGGGGGACATCGGAGCCCAGACGTTACGGCGCGCGGGAAACGCCGTCAAGCAATCAGCGCGCGTGCTGGCAACGCGCGCGCGCCGTAAAACAGTGCGGGCCGCCCTGTCGAAGGGCGGCCCGCCTGACAACTCCTGTAGCGGCTACGCCCGGTTGCGGCGGCGCGCGGCGACTCCGCCGATGAACAGGAGGCCTGATCCGAGGAGCACGATCGACGCGGGCTCCGGCACCACCGAACCCCCGGTGCGCACGTCGACCGAGACTTCGTCGAGCCCCATGCCCGCGGGGCCTGAGAACGCCTCCGGTACATACGCCTCGAAGACAATCGTCATGCCATCACCCGCATTCGCCAGCGCGAAGCTCGTGATGTCGAGGTCGTGCGAGGTCCAGTCATGTCCCGCGCCCGTGGCGAAAGTGCCCCCGGGTGCTGCGGTATAGGTGAACGGATTGACCGCGCCGGATGTGCTGATCAGGAAGACGTCAAGCGTGCGCGATGCTCTGCCGGCGAAGATCGCGTGACGGGCCGCTTCGGTGAAGCGGAGGCGCGCATCGGTGACGCCACCTGGCATGACGAAGCTCTGCGTCAGGTAATAGTTGAGTGGACCGCGCCCATCGAACGAGTTGAAGGCCGACATCGTGCCCGCGTAGGCGGTGCCCACGCCCATGCAGTCCGTACCGCCCGGCGCGTAGTACGTCCCGCTCGGCGTACCGCCCGTGCCGTTCGTATTCCAGTTCTTCTCGCAGGACCCGCGGGAGGTGGCTCCGCTAACCGACCAGCCTGACAGACCCGCCTCGAATCCACCGTTCACAATGAGATTCTGAGCGGCGAGCGGCACCGCACCCAGGGACAAGGCGAGGACGGGTGAAACAAGCCGCATCCAGGTCGAATTCACGCGCATGAGATCCTCCATCAGGTTACATCCTGCAGTGCTCTGCCTCCACTCAAGGCACAAATGAAGCCTCAGACGCGCCATATGAGACAACAGCCATATATCCTTATGTGGCAATGAGTTATGTCGCGTCCATAAAACACATGATTGCTCGCATCCGCGAAGCAGTGTCGCCTCGACGCGGTAATCTGTAGAGCTGGTGCAACTGATCAGGGCGAAGGACGGTAGCCCGGCCCTCGTACGATCATCCCCGGCTTGGCGCCCGTATGCCGCCCATCCTGCCATGTCGCCACCCCATTCACGAGCACGAGGCGCACTCCGACACTCGCTCGATTCGGCTGCTCGAATGTCGCAACATCGTTGATGGTGGCTGGGTCAAAGACTGCGATATCTGCCCACATCCCCTCGCGCAGGTAGCCGCGATCGCGAATCGACAGCCGGTCGGCAACGGCCGCGCTCATCTTCCGCACCGCATCCTCCAGCGTCAGGACGCCTTGCTCGCGCACATACCGGCCAAGAATGCGCGGGTAGGTGCCGAACGAGCGTGGGTGCAGCAAGGAGCGCACGCTGTCCGGGTGAGGGCCCCCCGCATCGGTCCCGAACTTCATCCACGGCTTCCGCATCTGCAGCGCGACATTGTCCTCGCTCATGAGGAAGAAGGTCGTCTCGACTCTCCGCCGTTCACTGAGGATGAGATCCATCGCGGTCTCGATCCAATCCTTGTTGCGCGCCGCAGCGATCTCCGAAAGCCGCTTGCCCGCAAGCTCCCGATTGTCCCCGTGCTGCAGCGAGGAAATGAGCACCCCCTGCGGCGTCGCCTGCTCGCAGAGGTTCTCCCACGTCGTGGTCGGGCGTTCAATCTCCGCGCGCATGCGCGCGCGCGTCGCCGCATCGGCGAGATTCTCGAACAGCTTATCGTCTGCCGATGCCCACGGCGGGAGGCACGCCGTGAGGCCGGTCGCGCCAGCGGGGTAGGGATACATGTCAGCGGCGACATCGACTCCGGCCGCACGCGCGGAGTCGATCTTCGCGAGCATCGCGGGCTCCTTGGCCCAGTTGCGCGTGCCGGCGGCCTTCAGGTGGAAGATCTCGACGGGAACGCCCCCTTCCACGCCGATGCGGATCGCCTCGTCCATCGCCTCGAGCACATGGTCCGCTTCGGAGCGCATATGCGTGATGTAAACGCCGCCGTACGGCGCCATCGCCTTCGCCGTTTCGACGAGTTCCGTCGTGCTGGAGAAGTTGTTAGGCGGATAGATGAGCGCGGAGGCAATGCCGAACGCGCCATCCTCCATCGCCCGCCGCACTGCGTTCCGCATGGAATCGAGCGCGGCACGGGGAGCGTCACCCATCGCCGTACCCATGCCGAACTCCCGGATGGTACCCGATCCGACGAATGATCCGACATTGATGCCGATGCCCCGGCTCTCCATCGCGCGCAGCCACGCGTCGAATCCGCGCGCGGTCGCGAAGCTGGTGAATCGCGCCTGCTGCTCTGCCGGCGCCGTGCGCAACTCTGCGAGGAGCGAAAGCTGCGAGAGCGGCGCCGGCGTCGATCCTTCCCCCAGGATCTCCGTCGTGACGCCCTGGCTCGCCTTGCCGACAGTGCGGGAGTCGCCGTTCAGCAGCAATTGACCGGAGTGGCCCTGGATGTCTATGAAGCCCGGCGCGACCACGAGCCCGCGTGCATCAAAGAACCGCGCGGAGCCGACGCGCAGCATTCCGCGGGGCGCGATGCGCACGATGCGTCCACCCGCGATCGCGATGTCACCGTAGTACCAGCTGTTCCCGGTGCCATCCACGATGCGACCGTTCGCAATGACGAGATCGTACGGTTGCGCGGGCGCTGGAACCGTGGAGGGCGTGCGTGCGCAGGCAGCAAAAACGAGTGTGAAACTCAGCGCGCGAAGAAAGCGGATAAGCATTGGAGTCCTGAGGGCGTGGGTCACGCAAAGAGTCCGACCTGGCCACCGGTGTGCCAGAACACAACGGTGTCGCGACGAGTGAAGCGGCCTTCACGCGCATAGGAACAGAGAGCGGCC
The DNA here is from genome assembly GCA_046597595.1 of Gemmatimonadaceae bacterium. Classification (GTDB taxonomy): domain Bacteria; phylum Gemmatimonadota; class Gemmatimonadetes; order Gemmatimonadales; family Gemmatimonadaceae; genus JBKJKH01. The sequence goes on along the minus strand of JBKJKH010000206.1, from coordinate 2,142 downwards.
ATCGCCTTGGCCGTGTACGTGTGATCGACGAAGAGCGCTTCACAACGCGCAGCCATGTGTTGTGCCTCGATGGACGCGGGTGTCGCAACGCCGTAGCCATCACCGATGAAAGCGTCGTCGGTCTCGATGTCGGCAGCACCGATGTCGCGCAACGCGCTCGCGTCGAGGTACTCACCAATTCCGTGCACGATGCGTGACACGGACTCGCGAATCGCGCCGGCCGGATCATCTGCACTCACGCTCATCACGCGCGTCTGCAATCCATGCAGCCGGCAGCCGGCCACGAGCCCGGCCTGCGTGCCTCCGGACGATCCGGCATGCACGATGAGAGAGGGCGTCACGCCCTGCGCGAGCAACTCGCCTACTGCCCGCACGAATCCGAGCGCGCCAAGCGGGGTGGATGCGCCGAGGGGGATGGCATACGGTCGCCTGCCTTCGTTCGTCAGTCGCTCCACTGCCGCATGCATTCCCGACATGCGTTCCTCCCGGCTTGCGACATACACAACCTCGGCGCCGAGCAGGCGGTTGAGGAGTGCGTTCGCGCGCGGCGGGTCTTGAGGCGCACCATTCGCGATGAGCACCGCGCGCAGGCCGAGCTTGGCGGCGACAGCCGCTGTCGCGCGGGCGTGGTTCGACTGCACTCCGCCGATGGTGACAAGCGTGTCGGCACCCGCAGCGAGCGCCTCGGCTGCAACCAGCGCGAGCTTCCGGACCTTGTTGCCCCCGAAGCCAAAGGGAATCGCGTCGTCCCGCTTTGCAAGGATTCGGGCGGGAGTGCCCAACGCCTCGCGCAACCGCTGGAGTTCCTCGACGGGAGTCGGTGCGCGCAGGAGGGGAATCGCGGGGGCGGAGTCGAGACGAGCGAGCGCGGCGCTGTCGGTAAGCAGAGTTCCTCCGGATGGGTGCGTGCGCGCCAAAAGTGCCGACAGGACGGGGTCGCCCGCCAGTGCTCAGCTTTCGCACTACTCAGCTTTCGCAGGGTTCGCCCGATACTCAGGCCCATGAAGAGATTCTGGTTCGCTCATGTGCGTGGAGAGGAGATTCACAACTCCGGCTCCCTCATCGCCGTGACCCTTCCGGAGGCGCTGCGCTGCGTAGCACGGCGCGGCCTCCTGTCCAGCGGAGACCGGCTCGACATCGGCATGGCAGGCTTCCCGCCGGCGCGATACGAGTGTGTTTTCGAAGATTTCGACGGGCCGCTGGCGTGGAAGCTGGTGAACGCGATGGCGGCGTGACGAACGGAGTCGGCGGCGAGCGGGTCTAACCCTCATATTGCCTCGTCCGTCACCCAATCCCATGCAAATCAGGACGTCAGCCAATGCGGGTACACCCGATTTCCGCGCTGAAGCTCGCAATGCTCGCCATGGTGGCTTGCACGTCGGACGTTGCGACGAAAGACACCGCGCCGAAGTTGGCCGACTCTGCCTTCACCGCCGTGCAACAACGAGGCGAGCGTGTGATGGGTGTGGACCAGGACGCGGCGAAGCATGTGTTCGAGGACCTGCCCGACGGCGGGCGGGTCGTTCTCGATTGGCCCACGGTCACGGATACCGCGGAGATCAGGAAAATTCGTGGCCACATGCGCGAGATTGCAGCAGACTTCACGGCCGGAAACTTCAGTAAACCCTTCGCGGTGCACGCGCAAACCGTCCCGGGCACACGCACCATGACCGCGAAGCGCGCGGTGATTCGCTATGAGGCGGTCGATCGCGCGCAGGGTGCTGAAGTGCGCATGCGGACAACCGACTCAAGCGCGATCCAGGCGATACACGACTTCCTCGCCTTCCAGCGGAGCGATCATCGCTCGGCGGGACACGACGGGCACAAGATGTAGCCCGTCGCGCCGCCAACTTCCGTGGCGCTATCTCGTGGACGGTCTCGGCGCCCAATCGGGAGCATCGAACTGCACACTGCCCTTCGCGCCCTTGAACGACTTCGCGAGCCATCCAAGGACGCTCGGTCCCTGCGCCGATGCGAATGTCGAACTCGAGCTGCCGATCACGCGACGCGCCGCGACCATGCGCGAGACGAAGAACTGCCCGCGCTGCGTCGTGAGGTTATCGTACCGGACGCCATCGCCACTGGAACTCGAGTGGATCATGCGGTTGTCGCCCGTATAGATGCCCACGTGATCGATGACTC
>JBKJKH010000635.1:0-2548 GCA_046597595.1 Gemmatimonadaceae bacterium | reverse complement strand
CGCCACATCGCCACATCGCCCATGCTGCCACTCTTCGCTTCAGTCGTGCATCACCCCGTCGAGTTCCGGGTCGGGCCGTTGCTGCTCACCGGCTTCGGCCTGGCGATGCTGTTCTCGTTTTTGGTTGCGCAGGTCCTGGCACAATCCGAGCTTACTCGCCGCGGACACGATCCCGAGATTATGTCCGACGTGATCTTTGCGGCTGTCGTTGGAGGATTGCTCGGAGGCAAGATCTACTACGCGATCCTCACCCAGGACCTCAGCTCGCTGCTGAGCAGGGCGGGACTGGTGTTCTGGGGAGGACTCATGGGCGGCATCGTCGCGTCCGCGATCGTGATTCGCTGGCGGAAATGGCCGTTCACGCGCATCAGCGATGTCTCCGCCCTCGGCATCGCCGCCGCGTACGCGGTCGGCCGGTCAGGATGCTGGGCAGTGGGTGACGATTACGGGCGCCCGTGGAACAGCCCACTCGCGGTGAGCTTCCCTGAGGGAGCGCCGCCCTCGACAGTCGCCAACATGGCACATCTGTTCGGCATGAGCTTCCCGGCGGGCACCGCGCCCGGAATGGTCGTGAGCGTGCATCCAACCCAACTGTACGAAGTGACGCTCGCGCTGGTGATGTTTGCGATCATCTGGAGACTGCGCGATCACAAGCATGCGGAAGGCTGGCTCTTCGGCGTCTACTGCGTGCTGGCCGGGATCGAGCGTTTCATCATCGAGATCTTCCGGGCCAAGGACGACCGGTTCTTCGGGCCGTTCACGACGGCGCAGGTGATTGCGGTCGCGTTCCTTGTTTCCGGCGTGGTGTGGATGCGGATGCGGAACGAAGCGGGAGCGGGGAAGCCAGGGATCTACGCAGGCGCGTAAGGCGCCCCTTACTTCGGTCCCTTTCCCATCGGGATCGCCCGCTTCAGCATCTCCTTCGGCACCAGCCACTCATTCGTGGCGAAGCGCCCGCCACGCAGCACCTGTGGCTCCTCGACCGTCACGAACGCGTCAGGATCGTGCGCGTCGATGATCGAGAGCACCACATCAAGGTGGCTCCGGTGCACGACCGAGTGCAGAAACTCGACGCGGCCTTCCTTCCCGAACGCACCAAACTCCGTGACGCCATACCCGCGCTCGCGCAGCGCCTCGGCGATTTCGACGCCACCGTGCCGTGACACGACGCGCACCGTCTTGAGCCCGTACGCGAGGGCGTGCTCGATGGTGATGCCGATGATCGTCCCCGCCGCGAACCCGAGCGCGTAGCCGAGGACGTGGCCGACGCTATCGAGATGCTTGATCGCCGTGCCGACCGCGACGATGAAAACCAGCGCCTGGAAGAAACCGAGCACGCCGGAGATGACTCGGCGGCCACGGAAGGCGAACAGGACACGCAACGTGTCGAGTGACACGTCCACGATGCGGGCAAAGAAAATGACGATCGGGCCGAGTACCGCCGACGCAAAGATCGCCTCCATGCCCGGCTAGCCGCGTACTCCGCGGAAATCGGCGCCGCGCGACTCCTCGAGCGCCGATTCCAGCACTTCCACGCGTGCGCGGAGCGTCATCGCCAGTTCCTCGAGCTCACGCACGCGCTCGAGTACCGCCTCCGGCACCTGGGACGTCACGGCGGCTGGCGCCGACATCGCGGCGATCGCAGCCTCCAGCTCCCGCGCGCGCCGTGCCATCACGGTCTTCATCAGCGCAAACGCGAGCAGCGCGAGCAGGACTCCCTGCGCGAGCATCGTTTCCATGGTCGGGTAGACGCCAAGCCATTCCCACGTGGGGCCAGGCAGCGGAGTCAGTGAGACCGCGTCCCCTTCCTGCAACTCGCGAATGCCCTTCCCCGCGAAGATGAACGCCATGCCGTACAGCAAGGCGCTCGTGACTGCGAAGAACGGGCGCATCGGCAATCGCACGCCGAATTTTCGGAAGGCGATAAAAATAACCGTCAGCGCCGCGCCACCCACCGCGATGCCGAGTGCGACGGGCAGGTACACATGCGTCCCCTGGTTGAGCAGCGCCTGATAGAAGAGCGCGGTCTCCGCCCCTTCGCGGAAGACCGCGAGAAATGCGACGAGGCCGAGCGCGGTGCCACCACCGCGGGAAAGCGCATTGTCCACCCGCGCGCGGATGAATTGCTGCCACCGCGCAGCATCTGCCTTTGAGACCAGCCAGTAACTCACCGAGAAGAGCACGACGACCGCCACCAGCATTGTCGCGCCTTCCATGATTTCGCGGCTTGCCGGAATCGCACGCAGCAGGGTCGCGAGCGCCACGGCCATTCCCAGGCTGGCAACAATGCCCAGCCACGCTCCGGCCCACAGCGAACGCAGCCGCGCCTTCTGCCCTGTCTTCACCAGGATAGCGGCGACGGCGCCAAGGACGAGAATCGCCTCGAATCCCTCACGCAGGATGATCAGGAACGATTGGAGAAACGCGGCGAGGAAGCCTTCTTCAGGCCTCGCGAGTTGAAGCACCTTCGGCAGCCCGATTGCCACCCCCTCACGCGCGCGCGCAGCGCCTGCGAGATCGCCGGTCCGCACCGCGCCCTTGAACTCGG
>JBKJKH010000592.1:0-5507 GCA_046597595.1 Gemmatimonadaceae bacterium | reverse complement strand
CGTTGCCGCTGGACCTCGCACTCGCGCCGCGGCGACAGCGCCTGCTCGACGAGCCGCTGCGCGGGTACATCCGCGCCGATTCAACCGATCTTTCAATCGTGCAGACATTGACCACCGCGATCGATTCCGCGAGTGGACGCCTCTCCATGGACGTCGCGATCGGAGGGACAGCGAAGCGCCCGCTGCTGAATGGCTTTGTTCGCCTGAGCAACGCGCAGGCGCATGCCGTGGGTACCGGCGACGCGCGCATCCGCGACATCACCGGCGACCTGGCGTTCCTCGGCGACACGCTCGAGATCCGTCGTCTCTCGGCGGTGAGCGATCGCGCGGGGCGAGAGACCTTTGCCCTGACGGGACGCATTGGATTCACGGACCTCGAGAATCCGGTCTTCGACCTGCGGCTGGGGGCGAATGAATTTCACCCGATTTCGAATCGCCGCGTCGCTGATCTCTGGGTCTCGGGCGACCTGCGTCTCAGTGGATCTGCCGCCGCGGCCGTGCTCACCGGCAATGCGACGGTGACGAGGGGCAGCATCTTCATTCCCGAGCTGGTGCAGAAGCGGGTGATCCAGTTCGACGATCTCGCCGCGCTCGATGTCGACACATCACTCGTCGGCACACGGGCATTGCTCCCGGCACCGCCGCCGCTTCTCGTGCGGAATCTCGAAGTTCGGGGAGCCCAGCTCAGCATGGGATCGGACGTGTGGCTGCGATCCTCAGAAGCAAACATCAACCTGGGCGGCGCGGTCTCGATCCAGCGCGTGCGGGATACCGCGGGAGACACGGCGGGCGTGCGCCTCGCCCTTGATGGAGCGCTGGAAACTGTCAGAGGGACGTACCGCCTCAACGTTGCAGGAATCGTCCAGCGTACGTTCGAAGTCGAGAGCGGCTCCATCCGCTTCTTTCCAACCGATGCCACATTCAACCCTGACCTGAACATCAGCGCGCTGCACAGAGTCAGAGAAGTCGCGCAGGAGCAGGCGCGGCAGGACAAGCGCATCAGGGTGAACATCGGCGGGACCCTCGCGCGACCGGTGCTCTCGTTCTCGAGTGCCGACAATACCCTGCTCTCCGAGTCCGACCTCATCAGCTACCTCCTGACCGGCGCGCCGGCATTCGGCATCGGAACGGAGGGAACGAGAGGGGGATTGGTCACGAACCTCGCGTTGACCACAATCGCGAGCGCCTTCTCCGATGTCGTGAACGGATGGGTGCAATCGCGCGGCATTCTCGACTTGATCCAGATTCAGTCCGGGGTAGACCGCGGACTCGGCGCGGCGCAGGGCACTGCTGCCAACAACCGGTATGTCACGAGCATCCTGCAGGGCACTCGGCTCGGCGCCGGCAAGCAGATCGGTTCGCGAACATTCGTGAGCGGCAACGTTGGACTGTGCACGGTCGGATCTCAGACTGACCTGTCCACCCTCGGCACGGCACTGGGGAATTCGTTCGGGTTGAAGATCGACTATCGGCTGGACAGTGAGTTCTCCCTTTCTGCGGGTATTGAGCCGAGTACTGCCGGGCTCCTGTGCCAGACGGGATCCGCGGTTACGCGAGGCTTTACACAGACGCCGACCCAGTTCGGTGTAGACGCGGTCAGGCGTTGGCGCTTTTAGGCAGGATGCTGAAAAAAGGGTGAGGGTGGGGCTGTTCTGATTCCCGGCGACTCGGCCGACGTAGTGACCCGTGGGCTACTGTATGCGTTCTATACAGTAAGTCGCCCTTCCTGCCGAAACTCATGGTCCGACGCCTTCCCGGCCTCGATCCACTTCCCGGAATAATGCCCACGTTTTGACGCGTTCGGTCGCACCTCCCCCGCCTCCAAGCGACGCTAGCTCGCTGCTTTCCGGACTGTCCGGCGAGCAGGCGGAGACGGTGCGCCGCTACCTGGATGAGCGCGACACGCTCATGCTCCTCCACGGCTCCATCGCCGAAGTGGAGCGAGCTGAGTCGCTGACGGACCGACTTCAGGTGTTTGTCCACGCCATCCAGCGAACGGGTTTCGCGCGCGTCGTTCTCACGGTACGCGACGGATCGATGGAACCAACGCTAGTCGTCGCGGCCGGACTGTCGGGTGAACAGGAAGCGGAGTTGCGACTCAATCCTGCGCCCGGGGAAGTCTGGCGCCGTCGGCTTGCCCTGCTCGAGCCGTACCGCCTGAGCCAGTCGTACTACCTGGATTTCACGGACCAGTGGATTGCGGGGGAATTTGGAGGCGGCGTTCCGAGCACATTTCGTCCCTCGGATGATCCAACATGGACGCCGCGCGACTCATTGCTCGTCCTGTTGAAGGCGCGCGACGGACAGATCCTTGCCACACTTGGCCTCGACGATCCGCTGGACCGCCGCCGCCCTTCGCTCTCGCGCATCCGCATTGTCGAGCTGTTTGGCCACCAGATCGCCTGGACGATCGAGCAGGCGCAGCTCGTGGAACTGGCCGAGCGTCGCGCCGCGCGGCTTCAGCGGCTGCAGGAGGTGGGCAGCATGCTGGCGCGATCGCTCGACACGGGAGAGATCCAGCGTGAAATAGGCCGGCAGGTGATGCGCATTCTCCCCGCCGACGGCGTGACGCTCGTGACGCCCGATCTCGTCGCCGGAACACTTCACACGCACTACCACCTTGTCGCCGGCGACGAGCGCGCCTCCGGTATGCGCCCGCTCTGCACGGGTGTCATTGAGGAGGTCGCGCGCCTCGGTCGTGCCGTGCGCGTCGACGACTACGCAAGCCGGCAACGCGAAAACGGTGATATCCTCGATGAAGGCGCGCCGTGTTCATCAGTGCTCGCCGTTCCTCTGCGAGTCGGCACGCGGCTCCTTGCGGTGCTCGCGGTCCGTTCGTCGGTGCGCGCTGCTTTTACCGCCGAGGACGAAGAACTGCTCATCACCATCGCTTCCCAGGCGGCGACGGCGCTCGCTAACGCGGAACTCTATGCGGAGAGCGAGCGCGAGCGGAGGCAAAGTGAAGCGCTTGCCGACGTCGCGCGCGCCGTGAACGAATCGCTGCGGCTGGGCGAAGTGCTGCACCTCATTCTGCGCCATGCGATGGCGCTCCTGCGCTCAGAAGGGGCGGGGGTTGCCCTTCGCGAAGGGGCTTACCTGAACGTCGTCGCGGCGGTTGGCTCGGCGTCGCCGACCGCAGGGATGCTCCTGCCGATCGACGGATCGGTCATCGGCCGCGTGCTCAAGCAGGCCATGCCAGCGATCGTGAACGATGCATCTACCGATCCGGACAGCTTCAAGCCAGCGATGCAGCTGGCGCATGTCACGCGCTCGCTCGTCGTGCCACTGATAGCGGCGACGGGCACGGTGGGCGTGCTGATGGTCGCGAATCGCGCCACGGATTTCGACGAAGAGGACTCGCGGATTCTTCAACGGCTCGCGGACCACGTTGCGGTTGCGATCGTGAATGCGCGGCTGTTCGAGGAAGCGGCCGAAGCCACGCGGGAGTGGCGCGTCGCGTTCGATGCCATTCCGCTCGGCCTTCTCGTGCTGGACGCCCAGAGCCGCATCGTGCGCTGGAACTCGAGTGCGATTCGCCTGGCGGGCTTTCCTCCTGGACAGAACCTCGCGGGCAGTGAATTCCACCAGGCGATGCTCGGCGTCGATGGGGCTGCACTCCCCGACTCGCCGATTCCGGGTGCGCTTGCTGGCGCGAGTGCCCAGGGCGTCTGTCGATCACCGGTGCGCGATCGCATTTTCGATATCGCGGCGTCTCCGCATCCCACGGGAGGTGTGGTGGTGACCGTTGAGGACGTCACGACGGTGCACGAGCTCGAGGAGCGGCATCGCCGCGTCATCGAGACCGCGGCGGACGCCATTGTCATCACTGACCTCGAGCGAAGGGTGGCCTTCGCCAATCCTGCGGCGCACGAGCTGCTTGGGCGCGGTTCCGACCTGATTGGCATGCCCGTCAGTGCCTTTGTGCCGCCGGATACGCAGGAGCATGTCCGGGAGCACGAGCGTCTTGGATTCGACGGGCACGGGCAGCGCTACGAGACGCAAGTCGTCCGCAAGGACGGCGATCGTCGCATCGTTGCGGTGACGTCGGCGCCACTCCGCGAACTCGGCCGGGTGACCGGGATTGTTGCATCGCTTCACGATATCACTGACGAGCGCAGGGCCCGGGACGGACTTGCACAGAGCGAAGCGCGGTACCGCAATCTCTTCGAAACGGCATCGGACGCGATCTACACAGTGGACGTGCACGGCGCGTTCACCTCCGCGAACGAAGCAACGTGCCGGCTCGTCGGTGTTGCACGTGGAGAGTTGCTCGGACGCGGTGTCATGCCGCTCATTGATCCCGACGCGGTGGACGCAGTGGCCGATCACTTCCGCGCTGCGCTGAAGGGACAGTCGCGACGTTTTGAGTCCACCATTATTGACAGTGCAGGGCGCCGGAAGCTCGTCTCGGTCACGAATACGCCGATCCGTCACGGCGGCAATGTGGTCGGCGTTCTCGGCGTCGCACGCGACGTGACTGAGGAGCGCGCCCAGGCGCGGGCGCTCGCGCTCTCGGAGGCCAGGTACGCGAACCTCGTCGAGTCCGCGGCGGACGCGATTTTCACCGTCGACGAGGAGGGGCGATTCACCTCGGTGAACCGCGCCCTGGAGAACAGCACGGGCCATGCGCGCGGCGAATTGATCGGCAAGCCCTTCGCATCGGTGGTCGCGGAGCAGGATCGTGACGCCACGTGGCCGATCTTCGCCCGCACGCTGCGTGGCGAGCGGCAGCGCGGCGAGTTCCGCTACATGGGCCGGGACGGCGTGCACCGATTCGGAAGCATCATCACTGCGCCGATGATCGAAGGAGGTCGGGTCTCGGGCGCGCTGGGTGTCGTGCGTGACGTGACGGACGAAAAGATGCTCGTCGAGCAACTGCTCCAGCAGGAAAAGCTCGCGGCGATTGGCCAACTCGTCAGCGGTGTTGCACACGAGCTGAACAATCCGCTCGCCGGAGTCATGGCGTTTGCGCAGCTCCTCATGGCGTCCCCGACGATTGTCGACGACAATCGCATGGCCGCCGAGACGATCAACACGGAAGCGAAGCGCGCGGCGCGCATCGTGACCAACCTGCTGACCTTCGCGCGCCAGCATCCGCCGACGCGGTCCGCTGCGGACCTCAATCAGATCGTTCACGATACGGCCGAATTGCGTCGCTATGCGCTCGAGCGTGACAACGTAGAGCTGGTGGAGGATCTGGATGCGCATCTTCCCCTGACGTGGGCCGATCCTTTCCAGCTGCAGCAGGTGTTTCTCAACCTCATCACGAACGCCGAACAGGCTGTTCTGGGTACGGCGAAGCGGCGCATTGTGCTCAAGACTCGGACCGAGGGCGGACTGCTCGTTGTCAGTGTCGAGGACAGCGGGCCAGGCATTGCTGCCGCAGACGTTGATCGCATCTTCAATCCGTTCTTCACGACAAAGGCCGTAGGCCAGGGGACAGGACTGGGTCTTTCCATCTCGGACGGCATCGTGCGCGAGCATGGAGGCCACATCCGTGTCGTATC
>JBKJKH010000588.1:0-8832 GCA_046597595.1 Gemmatimonadaceae bacterium | reverse complement strand
TACACGCGTCTCGAGGGTGGTCGCGAGTCCATGCATGCCGGAGAAGTCCACGCCGACACGCTCATCCAGGCGACCATCGCCGTTGTCGAGCCGCTCGCGCGCGCGAAGGGGCTGGCGTGTATCACCGACATCGCCGCGACGCTGCCGCGGATTGTTACGGACGCGGACAAGGTCCGGCAGATACTCGTGAATCTGGCCGGCAATGCCGTGAAGTTCACGGAAGAGGGCAGCATCACGATCGGTGTGGACGGGGACGAGAAATCCGTCCGGTTTCACGTGCGCGATACGGGAAGCGGTATCACAGCCGACGACCAGACTCGACTCTTCCAGCCATTCACGCAGTTGGACAGCGGCCTTACCCGCCGCCATGGCGGCACCGGCCTTGGTCTCTATATCTCGCGCCGCCTTGCAGACCTGATCGGCGGCAGCCTGGAGTGTGCCTCAGTGCTGGGCGAAGGCTCGAGTTTCACCCTTGTGCTGCCCGCGAGCGTCGAACCCGGAGCATAGCCGCACTTGGCTTGGGGCGGTCGTCCTCCAGACGCCTGGGGCTGGCCGCTAACTATCTTTCCGAGCTATGACGTCCCCCCTCAAGCCGCCTGCCGGTCCACCCCCCGCAACGTCCGCGTTCAACGACGGGTACGTCGCCGAGCAGTTCGAGCGGTACTCGAACAATGCAGAATCGGTCGACGAGTCCTGGCGCCAGTATTTCCGCGTCGCACAACGACTCTTTGCGGGATCGGCACCCGCGCCCGCAGGAGATGCCGCGAGCTACTCCAAATATTCGTCCGCCAGGGCGCTGATCCACGCGATCCGCTCCTACGGCCATCTGGCTGTGCCGCTGGACCCGCTGGGCTCGCCGCCGCGGGGTGCGGAGGAGCTGACGCTCGAATATCACGGTCTCGATGAGGCCGACCTGCGGTCGATGCCGGGCGTGGCGATCGGATTCAAGCGCCTGGCAACGGCGATGGATGTCGTCGACCTCCTGCGCCTCCGGTACTGCACGCGCATCGGCTACGAGTACACGCACTTGAGCGACAGCGACGAGCGCGAGTGGTTCCGGTCGATGCTCCGCGCGCAGGAGCTGACGCGCCCGCTCACGGCGGAAGAGAAGATCGCCGTCCTCGCGCGCCTGAGCGAAGTAGAAGGCCTCGAGCGCTTCCTGGGCCGGGCATACGTCTCGGCCAAGCGTTTTTCACTCGAGGGGACGGACATGCTCGTGCCGATGCTCGACCTCGCGATCGAGGAAACCGCGCGCACGGGGACGCGCATGGTCGCGATCGGGATGGCGCACCGCGGGCGGCTCAACGTGCTCACGCACATCATGGGCAAGCCGTATGCGCAATTGTTCTCCGAGTTCGAAGGGCGGCATGCGATTGCGGCGACGGACAGTGGCACCGGTGACGTGAAGTACCATCTCGGCCTGCGCGGCACGCGTCAGGCGGGCGGCCGTGAAGTCGAGCTCGTGCTCGTCCCGAATCCCAGCCATCTCGAGTTCGTCAACGCCGTGGTCGCGGGCTTTGCCCGCGCCGAGCAGCGCGGTCCCGCCGGACAGCCGGGTGATGAAGTGAGCGTGCTGCCCGTCGTCGTGCACGGCGATGCCGCATTCCCGGGCGAGGGCATCGTCGCAGAGACGTTCAATCTCTCCCGTCTTCGCGGGTATCGCGTAGGCGGTACGCTCCACGTCATCGTCAACAACCAGGTTGGCTTCACCACGGATCCGCAGGACGGCCGCTCGACGTACTACTCGAGCGACCTTGCGAAGGGCTTCGAGGTGCCGATCATGCACGTCAACGCCGATGATCCCGAGGCGTGCCTCATTGCGATGCGCGTTGCGATCGCGTATCGCACCGCCTTCAGGAAGGATGTCGTGATCGACCTGGTGGGCTACCGTCGCCACGGGCACAACGAGGGTGACGAGCCCACGTACACGCAGCCGGAGCTGTACGCGCGCATCAAGGCACATCCGACGGCGCGCCAGGTATGGGCGGATCGTCTCGTGAAGGAAAATGTGCTGTCCGCAGACGAGGCCGCGACCGCGGAAAAGGTCGCATTCGCAAAGCTGGAAGAGGCACACCGGAGCACGGAGCGCGGTGCGGTGTCGCATGCGGACGCGCCCTCGCCACGCGGAAAGAATCCGGACGATCACGGCGACGCTGCTCCCCAGACTGGCGTCGCGGCGGATCGGCTGGCCGCGCTGAACGAGCGGTTGCTGACGTGGCCGTCCGACTTCAATCCGCACCCGCGTCTCGCGAAGCAACTGGAGCGCCGTCGTGAAGCGATGGGTGGCGATCCTGTGATCGATTGGGGACTGGCTGAGGCCCTGTCGATTGCGACGCTGCTGACGGAGGGTGTGCCCGTGAGGCTCACCGGACAGGACGCCGAGCGCGGAACTTTTTCGCATCGCCACGCGGTGCTGCACGACGTGCAGAGTGGCGGGACGTTCACGCCACTCGCGAATCTGCCGCAAGCGACGGCACCGTTCGAGATTTTCAACAGCCCCCTGTCCGAGACGGCCGTACTGGGATTTGAGTACGGCTTCAGCGTCGCATGGAAGGAGGCGCTCGTGCTCTGGGAAGCGCAGTTCGGTGACTTCGTCAACGTCGCGCAGCCAATCATCGACCAGTTCCTCATCGCGGACCAGTCGAAGTGGGGCCAGGACTCCGGTGTAGTGTTGCTCCTCCTGCATGGCTATGAGGGGCAGGGACCTGAACATTCGAGCGCGCGTCCCGAGCGGTTCCTGCAGCTCGCAGCCGAAGGCAACCTGCGCTTCGCCTATCCATCGACTCCCGCGCAGTATTTTCATGTGCTGCGACGTCAGGCGCGACTGCGCCCACGCCGCCCGCTCGTCCTGATGCAGCCGAAGAGTCTCCTGCGGCTGCCCGAGGCGATGAGCCGCATCGAGGCGCTGTCATCGGGTGGATTCCGACCAGTGATCGACGATGTGCGCGTCGATCTCCCGCGCGATGCGGTGACGCGGGTGGTGCTGTGCACGGGGAAAGTGTTTTACGATCTCACGGCGCAGCCTTTGCCGTCGCACGTCGCCATCGTGCGTGTGGAGCAACTCTACCCGTGGCCTCAGGCTGAACTCGAGAAGGTGATGGATGGGTATCCATCAGCCGAGGAAGTGCTGTGGGTGCAGGAAGAGCCGAAGAACATGGGCTACTGGACCTTTGTGCAGCCGCGGCTTCGCGTCTCCGTGGGCAACGCCGGTGTGCTGCGCTACGTCGGACGTCCTGATCGCGCGAGCCCGGCGGAAGGGTTCCTCGATGTCCACAGGGCGGAGCAAGCGCGCATTGTGAGCGACGCGCTCGCGCCCGCAGAGGCGAAAGCCGCCGGTGCGCGAAGAAAGGCGACGGCGAGGGCCTAACCGCCATGCGCATTGGCAACATGCTGGCGCTCGCACTGCTCGCGGCCGCGCCATTGAGGGCGCAGGACCGCGGCGCGATCCTCGTCGGCGAATTAGCGCAGGGCCTCGGCGTGTCGGCGCGTGTCCTCGTAATCGGTGCGCACCCGGACGACGAGGATACGGCGCTCATCACGTGGCTTGCGCGCGGCCACAGTGTCGAGACGGCGTACTTGTCATTGACCCGCGGCGACGGCGGGCAAAACCTCATCGGCAATGAGCTTGGCGAAGCGCTGGGCGTGATTCGCACGGAGGAGTTGCTCGCGGCGAGGCGGCTCGATGGTGGCCGGCAATACTTTGCCCGTGCGTACGATTTCGGCTTTTCAAAGAGCGCCGAGGAAACGTATCGGCACTGGCCGCACGATTCGCTGTTGAATGACGTCGTGACCGTGATCCGTGCCTTCAGGCCGCACGTGATCGTGTCGGTTTTTTCCGGCACGCCGCGTGATGGACATGGACACCATCAAGTCTCGGGGATCCTCGCTCGCGAGGGACACGACGCCGCGGGGGACACCGTGCGGTTCCCGACATCGCGATTCGGTCACGCCTGGACACCGCTGAAGTTCTATCGCGGTGCACGCTTCGCGCCTGCTGAAGCGACCTTGAGCTTTGATGTGGGCGAATACTCGCCCCTCCGCGGGCGATCGTACGCCGAATTGTCGGGCGAAAGCCGGTCGCAGCACAAGTCTCAGGCATTCGGGTCGCTGCAACGGAAGGGCGTGGTGCTCGACTATCTGCGCCTCGAGCAGTCGCGGTTGATGATGCCGGGAGATCCACGGTCGGAGCGGTCGCTCTTCGACGGCATTGACACGTCATGGGCGCGCTTCGCGACGCGTGTTGGAAGCGGCGCGCGCGCGCGCCTCGACTCGCTGCCGCTTGCCTTCGCGGCAGTCCGTGAGGCGCTCGATCTCATGGCCCCGGATGCGGTGATCATTCCGGGAGCGAAGGCGCGTGCACTGCTGATGTCCCTGCGCCGCGAGGGCGCGGACGCGGATCTCTCCCGTACCGTGGACGTAGCGCTCGCGCGCACCGATCGACTGCTCGCCGCAACATCGGGTCTGGCAATCGAGGCGTACGCGGAGCGAGAGGTATTTGGGGTGGGCGACACGGTTCCGGTGCGCGTGACGATCTACAACCGCGGCAGCACCGCCATCGAAATCCTCCCACCACACGTACGCCGCCAATCGGACGAGGGCGCGCCGCAGCCAATGCTGACCGGCGCCTTCACGAGCCTCGCTCCGGCGACGAGCCAGCAGCATACCGTGACGGGGAGAATGACGGAGCGGTCGGAGCCGTGGTGGCTCCGCGCGCCGCGCGCGGGCGATCTCTTTCGCCCACCCGTCACCGGGCGCGCGGATAACGCGCGAGAGTTGCCCTTGGGCGTAGCCACGGTGATACGCGTGGCGGGTGTGGTGGTGCCGGTGAGCGTGCCAGTGGAATACCGCTTTGCGGATGCAGTGCGCGGCGAGATCGTGCGTCCGGTCAGTGCGGCGCCTGGAGTCTCGGTGAGCCTGGCGCAGCCCGCTGCCTACATCCCCGCGAACCGCCCAGTGGAGCGCCCGCTACGCGTCTCACTGCGCTCGGCGTTTACCGAGGCGCGCGACGTCAGCGTGTCGCTCACCCTCCCGGCCGGACTGAGCGCGGATTCGATCACCCGACGGGTCTCGTTGCCCGCTGGTGGCGCGATTGAGGTCGACTTCCTGCTGCGCGGGCGGCTCGCCGTCGGCGCGCACCTGCTGCGTGCGCGCGCGACAGTCGCTGGTGCTGCGTACGACTCCGGGTATGTGCTCGTGTCCTACGACCATATTCGTCCGCAGCGCATGTATCGCGCGGCAGAGACGATGCTGCGAGCAGTGGATGTGACCATCCCGCCTCGCACGACGGTCGCGTACATCCCCGGCGTCGGCGACAACGTCGTCGAGCCACTACGGCAGCTCGGCCTCACGGTCACGGTCGTGGAACCGGCCGCGCTTGCCACTACCGACCTGGCGAAGTTCAGCGCGATCGTTGTCGGGCCGCGCGCGTACGAAGCAAGCGAAGTGCTCGTGGCGCAGAATCCCCGGATACAGTCCTTCGCGCGCGCCGGTGGTACGGTGGTGGTGCAGTATGGGCAGTACGAGATGATGCGTCCGGGGATGCTCCCGTACCCGATCACGATCGTTCGCCCTGCCGACCGGGTGACCATTGAAGAGGCGGCGGTCACCATGCTTGCGCCTGCTTCTCCATTGCTGCTGTATCCCAACAGGATCGTGGGCACCGACTTCACTGGGTGGGTGCAGGAGCGTACGACGTACATGCCGCGCGAGTTCGATGCGCAGTGGACGCCGCTGCTGGCCATGAATGATCCCGGAGAATCCACGAACCGCGGTGCCCTGCTCGTCGCGCCGTTAGGCAAGGGGATGTACGTGTATGTGACACTCGCGCTGTTTCGTCAGCTGCCGGCCGCTGTCCCGGGGGCGGCACGATTGATCGTCAACATGATCGCCGCGACACAGCGTGGCGGAGTGGCGCAGTGAGGTTGTCGTTCCCTGGTCGCGCGTCAGGTCGATTGTGCGCGGCGGGGCAGGCTGAGCAGAGTGCCCGTGGCGAGTACGGTCAAAGCGCCGACCACGTTGTGCCAGAGGAATGAAACCTCAGGCGCGCCGAAATTGACCAGCGCGACCGCGGACATTCCGGCGAACAGCCCAGCGAACGCGCCGCGCGCGCGCGCCCAGGGCACCATCGCCAGCAGGAACACGCCGAGAATGGATCCGTAGAAGAACGATCCGAACCGGTTCACGACTTCGATCAGGGATCCGAGGCCGACCGCGTAGGTCGCCACCACGCAGCAGAAGACTCCCCACAGCGCCGTCGCGCCTTTCGAGACTCTCAGCAGGTGCGGGTCAGATGCGTCGGGCCGGATCCACCGTCGGTAGAAGTCGATCACCGTAGTTGTCGCGAGCGAGTTCAGCTCGGCGGCAATGCTCGACATGGCTGCGGCAAGCACGCCGGCGATGAACAAGCCTGCGAAGCCGATTGGCATCCAGTCCAGGACGAAGCGCGGGATAATGTAGTTGACGTCACGGGCCGGTTCACCGGTCGAGCGTGCCGCCATCGCGAGGGCCTCACGCCGCGTGGAGTCCACACGCGCTTCGCCGGCGTGGAACGTGACCATGGCCGCGGCTCGTCCCGGGCCCTCTGGCGTGGCCGCCACCGTGCGCGCGGCGCTCTCGCGGGCAGCCAGCTCTGCACCATATCGTGCCTCGAGCGCACCATACGCTGCGGGCGCGGCTGCACGCGTGATGCGCTCATGCGCGGGATTGAACAGCAGTGGCGGTGCCTGGAACTGATAGAAGAGATAGACCAGTACGCCGACCAGCAGCACGAGCGCCTGAAGAGGAATCTTCCAGTACGCGCTCATGAGCAACGAGCTCCGGGCCTCGGTCACCGAGCGCGCCGACAGGTAGCGCTGCACCTGGCTCTGGTCGGTGCCGAAGTAGGACAGCATGAGGAATGTGCCGCCGATGATTCCTGACCAGAACGTGTAGGTGTTCGTGAGGTTGAACGAGAAATCAAACACGCGCAGGCGTCCCGTCGCCCCGGCGATCCGCAGCGCGTCGTCGGGCGAGACCGGAATGCGGATGACAAGGACCACCACGAGCGCGACCAGCGCCACGACGATCAGGACCATCTGCTTGACGTCCGCCCACGTCACGGCCTGCACTCCACCCATCACCGTGTACAACACCGTCGGCACGCCGATGAGGGCGACCGACCACACGATATCCCAGCCGAAGATGGCGGAGAAAACCACCGCGGGGGCTCCGATGATGGTCCCGGCCGCCATGCCGCGCGAAAGGAGAAAAAGCAGGGCGGTGAGCGTGCGGGTGCGGGCGTCAAAGCGCGTCTCGAGGTATTCATAGGCGGTGAATACCCGTGCGCCGTGCAGGAAGGGCACGAGCGTCACGCCCAGAATGACCATTGCGATCGGCAGCCCGAAGTAGAACTGCACGAAGCGCATGCCATCGACCGCGCCCTGGCCGGTGGTCCCGATCATGGTCACGGCGGAGAGCTGCGTCGCCATGACGGACAGCCCGACCGCCCACCAGGGAAGGCTGCGGTTCCCGAGGAAATATCCCTCGAGCTGCTCCGTGCCGCGCGACCTCCGGATCCCATCCGACATCACCCACGCGACGTAGACGATGACGATGGCCCAATTGATCGGATGCAATGCGTCCTCAGCTCGTATAGCGGATCTGGAGCAGCCAGAGAAGCACGAGCGCAACGACCTGCACTGTCATCACGCGCGCGAGGGTCCGCCGGAACAGGGCGCGTTCGTCAATCAGGGGCGGCTCGCGCTCGTGGGTCATGGGGCCGAACCTAGTTGCGTGGACCGCGCGAGGGCAAGCGCGCGACGCGTGACGATGATCCCCACGAGACGGGACCGCGCTAAGTTGAATGATGCACGAGAGTGAATCCGACGTGCTTCGCCTCACCGCGGAGCATCGCCGCCCCCACGTGATCATCATCGGCGGCGGGTTTGGTGGACTGAGTGCCGCGCGCCAATTCCGCGGTGCCGGCGCCGACGTGACGCTCATCGATCGCACCAACCACCATCTCTTCCAGCCGCTGTTATACCAGGTGGCGACGGCCACGCTCGCGCCGAGTGACATTGCGGTCCCGACTCGCTGGGTGCTCCGGAAGCATCGGGACGTGACGGTCATCCTCGGTGAAGTAAAGGACATCGACGTCACGAATCGCGTCGTCACCATTGATGACGACGAGCGCCGGCTGCCGTACGATTACCTCGTCGTCGCGACTGGGTCGCGCCATTCGTATTTCGGTCACGACGACTGGGAGCCCGCGGCGCCTGGACTCAAGAGTCTCGCTGATGCGCTGGAGATCCGCCGCCGCTTCCTGCTTGCATTCGAGGAAGCCGAAAAGAGCAACGATCCGGCAGAGCGCCAGAAACTCCAGACATTCGTGATCGTCGGCGGCGGGCCGACGGGAGTCGAGCTTGCGGGTGTCCTGCCCTACATCGCGACCGTCGCGTTCCAGGAAGATTTTCGGCGTGTCGACACCCGGCGTACGCGCGTGGTGCTCGTCGAGGCAGGACCGCGGATTCTCCCATCGTTCCCGGAGGAACTCGCAGACCGCGCACTGCGTGACCTCGCCGCTCTCGACGTGCAGGTCATCGTTGGACGCGCCGTGACGCGCATCGAGAGCGACTGCGTCTTTGTCGGCGACGAACGCATCGCGGCGGGCTCCGTTTTCTGGGCTGCCGGGAACGCGGCATCGCCGTTAGGCAGGTGCCTCGGCGTCGCCCTCGATCGCGCGGGCCGCGTTCCCGTGCAGCATGACCTGTCGCTCGCCGGTCATCCAGAGGTGTTCGTCGTCGGCGACCTCGCCGCCTTTGAGCAGCCCGACGGGACGTGGGTGCCGGGTGTCGC
>JBKJKH010000578.1:0-3668 GCA_046597595.1 Gemmatimonadaceae bacterium | reverse complement strand
GGAACAGAAGAACATCGAGGTCCGCGGGTTCGGCACCTTCAAGATCCGCCAGCGGAAGACGCGCATGGCGCGGAACCCCCGCACCGGCGCCCCGGTCGAAGTCAGCGCCCGCCCAGTGCCGGTGTTCAAGCCCAGTAAGGAGTTACGTGCGCTCGTCGCCGGCATGGACGTCGAGGACATGCATGACGAGGATGACGATCACGAGCACGATTTGCTCGAGGCGTGAACTGAGTTCTTTCTGCACTAACCCAAGCCGCGGACCCCCGCGGCTTTGTCTTTTCTGTATGTTTGGGAGGTCATCCCGAGCGAAGCGAGGGATCTGCACCTGCTTACCGAGAATAGATGACTGTTGAAGTCCTGCTCTTCGCCTCGTACGCCGAGGCCTTCGGCCACTCGATTACGCTCGAGATTCCAGAGGGCGCGCATGCGACAGCAGTGCTCGCCGACATCCGCCTGCGTGCCGAGTCGATGGGTAAGCGCCTGCCCCCAGCGGTTTTGGCGATCAACCAGCGCTACGCGCGTCCCGGAGACGTGATCAGCGCCGGGGATGAGCTCGCCGTGATCCCGCCCGTCGCAGGCGGCTGAGCCCGATGCGCGCCGCAATTGTAGACTCGCCCATCGACCCCGCCGTCCTGCTGCGCGAAGTGGTGCGCTCGGCGAACGGTGCCGGGCTCCTCTTCATCGGCACGGTGCGCGAGCTGAGCGAGGGACGGATCGTGACGGGCATTGAGTACACGTCCTATCGCCCGATGGCCGAGCGGGAGTTGCGGACGATCGCGCTCGAGGCGAGTGAGATGTTCAACACGGCGGACGTCGTCGTCGAGCACCGGCTGGGGATGCTGTCGCTGGAGGACATCAGTGTCGCAATCGCCGTTGCACATCCGCATCGCGCCCAGGCGTACGATGCGTCGCGCTACATCATCGAAGAGTTGAAGAAGCGCGTACCGATCTGGAAGAACGAGCAGTTCACGGATTCGAAGCGCGATTGGCGCAAGACGCCGGAGGGCAGCCAGGTGTTGACGATGCGGCAGAGTGGGGAAGTCGCGATCCAGTCGCGGGACATCAAGTGAGGTCGCTTCCGGTCTTCAGTCATCCCGAGCGCAGCGAGGGATCTGCACCAGGTAGTCATCCCGAGCGCAACGAGGGATCTGCACCAGGTAGTCATCCCGAGCGCAACGAGGGATCTGCACCAGGTAGTCATCCCGAGCGCAGCGAGGGATCTGCACCTTCGGTAGCTGAGAAACAGCCTACCCTCATCGACCAGCACGGCCGCACGATCGAGTACCTGCGCATCAGCGTCACCGATCGCTGCAACTTCCGCTGTGTCTACTGCATGCCGCTCGAAGGGCTACCCTGGCTCCCGAAGGCCGACATCCTCACGTATGAAGAGATCACCGAAGTCGTTCGCCAGCTCGCGCCACTCGGCCTGAGGAAAATCCGGCTCACAGGCGGCGAGCCCACGATCCGGCCCGAGCTGCACAAGCTCATTCGGATGTTGCGCGACATTCCGCAGGTCGAGGACATCTCGCTCTCGACGAACGGCGTGCGGTTGCCCGAGATGGCGCAGCTGTACCGCGACAATGGCCTGGATCGCATCAACATGTCGTGCGACTCGCTGCGTCCGGATCGGATCACGGCCATCGCACGACGGAACCTCAAGTTCGATCCGATTCGCTCATTGAAGGCGGCGCAGGCGGCAGGGCTGGATCCGATCAAGATCAACGTCGTCGTGCTGCGCGGGATCAATGATGACGAGATCGTGGATTTCGCGCGGCTGACAGTCGAGCATCCATGGCATGTGCGGTTCATTGAGCTCATGCCCGTTGGCGACATGCGGGATCTGACATGGGAGCATGTCGTACCGTCCGACGAAGTGCTGTCGCGAATTTCCGACTCGCTTGGCGCGCTTCAGGCCGTTGACGGGCCAATGCGAAGCAATGGACCCGCGAAGTACCACCAGCTCAGCGGAGCAGTGGGAAATATCGGGGTCATCACGCCAATGTCGCATACCTACTGCGGCACCTGCAATCGGGTCAGGCTGACCGCCGACGGGCGCCTTCGCACCTGCCTGTACGGTGACGAAGAAGTGTCCCTCCGCGATGCGATCCGCCTCGGCCACTCGCTCGCCGGCCTTGTCGTAAACGCCCTCGCGCGGAAGCCAGAAGCGCATGCGCTGCTCCAGATGAACACCGGCGGTTTGAGCGCCCTGTCCCAAGTGGGAGGTTAGCTCTGCATACTCGTCGTCGCGGATTCCCATGGATGGGATGCCGTGTCATCAGAGCCTCGCGGGCACACAGATTCCGCAGACGGGTCACTGATCAATCGTTTCATTTCAACCAACAATATCTCAGCGCTGATTAGCCGGAATCAGCGTCATCCGTGTGCTTGCGGAGCGTTACGCTCCAGAGATGGATGCCTTGGCGTCATCTCCCTCCCAACATGGGTAAGGAACGCAAGAAGGATGAGATGTGTCGCACCCGTTTCAACGAAGTCCCTGAATACTCCGTAGGTCTCTGGTCATTCTCCCCGGAAGTTCCTGATGCATCGCTATCGCATTCCAGCCGTCGTGGTCGCCGCGGCGCTCGCCACGTGCAGCCTCGCACTCTCGCCCACGACGTCGAGCGCGCAGACACGACTGCTCCGCACGCCGACCGTCAGCGAACGCCACATCGCCTTCGCGTATGCCAACAACATCTGGGTCGTCGAACGCGCGGGCGGATCTGCGCGAAGGCTGACGAGCTTCCAGGGGGAGACGCAGAACCCCAAGCTCTCACCGGACGGCCGCAACGTTGCATTCAGCGCCGAGTACGGTGGCAATACGGACGTGTACACCGTGCCGGTCGAAGGCGGGCAGCCGAAGCGCCTCACGTGGCATCCAGGTCCCGATCTCGTGCAGGGATGGACGCCGGATGGACGCACGGTCGTGTTCTCGTCGACGCGCGCGACGCATGCGCCGAGTGGCGCGCCGCGATTCTGGACCGTCGCGCTCGAGGGCGGACCGGAGTTGGCGATGGCGCTGCCACGCGCGTACCAGGGCAAGATCTCGCCCGATGGCAAGCGCGTCGCGTACCGGATGAACAACTCGTGGGACGAGGAGCGCCGCAACTATCGCGGCGGACAGAACCGCGCGATCTGGGTCGCTGATCTCGCCACGCTCGAAGTGCAATCGCCGCCGTGGACCGACTCGAAGGACGTGGACCCCGTCTGGCTCGGCGACATCGTGTACTTCATCTCCGATCGCGATGGCGTCGCGAACGTGTGGTCATGGGACACGCGCTCGAAGAAGCTGGCGCAGCTGACGCGGTTCACCGAGTTCGACGTCAAGTCGCTCGATGCAGGCGGCAATGCGCTCGTCTCCGAGCAGGCAGGCAACGTGCACATGCTCGATCCGCAGACTGCGCGCAATCAGGTCGTCAACATCACGGCTGCCGGCGATTTCGCGTGGATGATGCCGCAGTGGAAAGACGTCGGCAATCGCATGGCTAACCTCGCGCTGTCGCCCACCGGACGTCGCGCGGCGGTGGAAGCGCGCGGCGAGATTTTCACGGTTCCGGCCGAGAAGGGCGACGTGCGCAACATCACCAACTCGAGCAGCTCGGCGGAGATCTGGCCGACATGGTCGCCTGACGGGCGATCGATCGCGTACTTCAGTGATCGCTCCGGCGAGT
>JBKJKH010000527.1:0-4270 GCA_046597595.1 Gemmatimonadaceae bacterium | reverse complement strand
GTGACGGTGGGCCTCAGCGAAGTGGCGATGCGTGATCCACTCGCTACCCTCACGGGTACGGACAACCAGTTTGCATTCACCACGGCGCGCTATTGCCAGCATCCGCTGGTGATCACCGGGCCTGGCGCAGGAGCGGCGGTAACAGCGGCAGGCGTGTACAACGACATCCTGCGCATCGTCGCGGAGCGCGCAGGTGATACGCGCGCAATTCTCAGTCCGTCAGGCCCGCCCGGTCACGCACCGCGATCATTGTTGCCTGCATCAACGCGATGACGACTTCGCCGTCGTCCTGCAGCGCGCGCACTTCCGCGGTGCAGATGGTCAGCGTGCGACCGGAGCGAACGACTCTGGCACGCGCGAGAAA
The DNA here is from genome assembly GCA_046597595.1 of Gemmatimonadaceae bacterium. GTDB lineage: Bacteria > Gemmatimonadota > Gemmatimonadetes > Gemmatimonadales > Gemmatimonadaceae > JBKJKH01. Next base: position 3,906 of record JBKJKH010000527.1, on the reverse strand, counting down.
CTCGCGCCCCGCCGCGGGCGCGAGCAGGTTGATCTTGAACTCGACGCTGAGGACGGCGGCGCCCGGCTCCATCAGTGTGAGCGCGGCGTAGCCACACGCGCTGTCTGCGATTGCCGTGATCGCACCGGCGTGCGTCAGTCCATGCTGTTGGGTGAGATCCGCCCGAAAGGGAAGGCGGATGTCCACCTCGCCTGGCGCCACCCGCTCGAGAATCGCGCCCAGCACCGTCATGAACTGCTGCTTTCCGAAGCTCGCGCGCGTGCGGGCCGCGAAGGCCGGGTCGCGCGGAACTGGTGTCTCCATACCGGGCCTACGGCATTCCGGGTTGCTCGACCAACCGTGCGCCCGCGGGCATCAGGAATCGGAATGCATCAGTCGGCAGCGTGGTATTCACGTCGAGCTTCGTCAGGGTGACGCGCCTGACCAGGCCATTCGCGTCGGTCACCTCGAACTGCCGCAGCTGCCCGTCCCGGTCATCGACCCACACCGTGGCGCGCACAAACGCCGCGGACTTCCCGGCCTTTGGCACGAGGATCAGCGCGCGCGTCGCGCGGCCGCCAATCTTGAGCGCGCCGCCATCGGAAATCGCAAAGCGCGTTCGTGGTGCGTCGAAGAACTGGCCGATCACATCAATTCCTCCAGTGCCTGCCTTCCCCTGCGGCAGGCGGATCACCTGCTTCGCATTCTGGCTCGGCAGGTAGATCCAGAGCAGCTTGCCGTCGGCCACGATCCTGTCGCCCGCCGGATCCGTGAATTTCACGGAAATCTGGCTGGGCCGCTTCATCAGCAGTTGGCCGGTGGCGTTTGCCGTCGTTCCCGTGAGCGGATTCGTCAACGTCTGCGAGAACGTCGCGCGCGTTGTCTTCGTGGCGCTGTGCGCCTTCAGCGCCCGGTCGAGGACGGCATCCGCCCTCGTTGTGGACTGCGCGAGCACCATGAAGGGAAGCGCAGCGACGAGCGACAGCCCCGTGAACAATGTCTTCATACGCATGTCTACCCGATGGCGACCGAAGCGGTCCCCGGCGAAGGCGCCACGTCTCGTCCGATTGCGGAGGCAATCGCGCGGAGATCATGCATGAGCCTCGCGAACTGCTCCGGGTATAGCGACTGCGCCCCGTCGGAGAGCGCGCGGTCCGGCTGCGGGTGCACCTCGATCATCACGCCGTCTGCGCCTGCCGCAACCGCAGCGCGTGCCATCGGCACGACCTGGTCGCGAAGCCCGGTCCCGTGCGAAGGATCTGCGATCACGGGGAGGTGCGACATCTTCTGGAGCAGGGGAACGGCGGTCAGGTCGAACAGGTTGCGCGTCGTCTGGTCGAAGCTGCGGACACCGCGCTCGCACAGGATGACCTGCGCGTTCCCTTCGGCGAGCACATACTCGGCGCTCAACAGCAGGTCGGTCAGTGTCGCGGCCATGCCGCGCTTGAGGAGCACCGGCTTGCCGATACGGCCCACCGTCTTGAGGAGCGAATAGTTCTGCATGTTGCGTGCGCCGATCTGAATGCAGTCAGCGACTTCTGCGACGAGGTGTGCGCCTTCCTCGTCCATCGCTTCCGTCACGATTGGCAATCCGGTTTCGCGCCGCGCGAGCGAGAGCAGTTCGAGCCCTTTCTTGCCCATCCCCTGAAACGAGTAGGGCGAACTGCGAGGCTTGAAGGCCCCCCCACGCAGGGCAGAGGCTCCCGCCGCGCGGACCGCCCGTGCGGCCGTGAGGATCTGCTGCTCGCTCTCGACTGAGCACGGGCCCGCGATGACGATGACGTTGTCGCTGCCAAAGGCGACGCCGGGCGCAATGGTCACGACGGTGTCATCGGGTTTCCATTCGCGCGATACCTGCTTGTACGGCTTGCTGACATACAGCACCTGCGCAACCCCGTCCATCGCCTGGATGTGTGCGCCGTCCACCTGGCGGTCGTTGCCCACCAGGCCGATGGCCGTGCGCTGTTCGCCCGGCATTGGGACCGGTTGAAAGCCCATGGCCTTGATCGCCTCGCATACCGCATCGATTGCCGTCTTCGACGCGTCGCGCTGCATGACGACAAGCATCTACGCCTTCTCCTCGAGTTCAATTGTCCAGCCGTCGAATGCCATCACGCACCTTCCGTCGAATTGTCTGGAGACGATCTCGCGCACGGGCGCCTCCTCGGCTGGAGGAAAAAAGTGCGTCAAAACGAGATGCTCCGGTTTCGCGGCGGCGGCCAGTGCACCGCACCGCTCCGGTGTGAGATGCGTGGGGATGGCAAGCAACTCCGGCAGTGAGCACTCGGCCAGCAGGACATTGCATCCCGCCGCCCAGCGCGCGAGCTCCTCATCCGGTCCCGTATCCCCTGTGTAAACAATGCGTGTACTCCCGCGGGAGATGGAATATGCCACACTTTCCGCAGTATGTGGAACTTTCAGCGCATCAACGGAGATGCCGCTGCCGATGTCGAGTGGCACGCCCTCCGCTGCCATTTCCCGCACGGTCACGGGGAAGCCAAGTGCCTGAAGCTTCGGGGCGCCGCCAATGAGATCATCGAAGCGGTCGAGGAGTGCCGCTGTACCGGGTGGACCAATGACCGTGATCGGCTGTTCGCGCGGCGGCAGTGTCCCATACCGCCACGCGTAGAACAGCGTCGGCAAGTCGAGGATGTGATCAAGATGGAAGTGTGTGAGCGCGATGTGCGTGACGCCCAGCCAGTCGAGGCCCAGCGACGCCATCCGATGGGCGACGCCACTTCCGCAATCGAGGAGGAGACGCACATCGCCGGCCTCGATCAAGTGTCCGGCGTTCACGCGGCGCGCCGAGGGCGAGGCGGTGCCAGTCCCAATCGTCGTCAGGCGCATGGATGCCCGTGCCGTTATCGGCCGCGGAAAAGCATCTTGCGCACGGTCTCCGTGCCGCCGGCACGGAACCGCAGGAGATATACGCCCGGGTGCGCATTGCGCTCGTCGTCCGAAAGCCCATCCCAGGTCAGACGTGGATCGCATCCAATACTGCCATCCACGACGGCGCGGCCATAGCGACCCGCCGGAAGGATGGGTCCGAATCCATTGACCGGAATGATCCAGCGCACATGATTGCCGCGCAGGTCGAGCACCTCGAGGGCCACACGTGTCTCGAGATGCAGGTCAAACCAGATGCATGTACGCGGAGCGGCAAGCGTTGGAAAGGGATTTGGAAAGTTCTGATAGAGCAGTGTAAAGCGCGGCACGCGCTCATCCACGATCACGAACGAGCCGCTGCTCTCGACGCGAACGCTGTCGGGTGCATTGAGCACCGCCGTCACTGCCCAGCGGTACGACGCGTTGAACTCGAGTTCGACGGGCGACGTGACCCGCGTATTGGTTGTCCGCGGAATGCGCAGGACTTGCCGCGTCGCGACGTTGATGATCTCGACGTCATACCGCCACGGACCAGGGGGCGTCGTCACCATCGAACTCCGCCAGGTAAACGTCGGCTGGCGCGAGGTCAGGAACGTACCGCTTGGACGATTCGGCTCGAGGAGCACGACCCAGGGCGCGCTCTGGCGGGGACCAACCGTTTCCCCGAGGACGGTCTCGGTCCCCGTACGGGCGCTGCCCCTCCAGTAGATCGGGGAGTTATGCGGCAATGGGCGGGGGAGGCGCACCGTGAGCACCTCACCAGCGTCCGTCTGCTCAAAAAGCGGCGTCCGAAAATCGGGTGCGTCGTCGATCTGCAGCGTGACGCTCGTGACGCTCGTGACGGGCGCGCCTGGGCCCGCCGTGGCGCGAACCACGAACAGGGGATTGACCTCCGTGAGCGCCTCGGGCGTCGCGCCCGTCACGGTCACGCTGATTGTCGGTGCCTGAGCGCCTGCGCCGCTGAGGCCTGCGGCGAGCAGCATCACCGCAAGCGACGCGCGCGCGGCGCGCCTCATGCCGGAACGGTCGCCGGCTCGGCCG
>JBKJKH010000389.1:0-5912 GCA_046597595.1 Gemmatimonadaceae bacterium | reverse complement strand
GGTTGCTCGCCGAGAGCGACGAGGAACCCCGTACGCGCACCGTGATGCCAACGCCGGGGTTGCCGGCGTTCTGCACGACCTGCACGCCCGGAACGCGGCCCTGGAGCGCCGCATCGACGCCCGCGAGTGGCACACCCTGCACTTCCGCACCCGACACCTTCGCGACCGAACTGCTGATATCGCGGCGGCTCGTTTCGCCATAGCCCGTCACGACAACCGACGAGAGCTGGCTGGCGACTGGACCGAGTGCGAAGTCCACCGTCTGGCGACCCGCAGCCTGGACGACCACGCGACGGTCGCGGCGGCCGAAGCCGATGCGCTGCACGCGCACGGCAACGGAGCCAGCAGGGATTCCGCCAATCGTGTACAGCCCGGACGCATCCGTGACCGCCCCACGAGTTGTGCCGACCACTTGAACCTGCGCCCCGGCAATTGCCTGCCGCGTCGCCGAATCCGTGACCGTACCGGTGATGGTTCCCGACCCCTGCGCCGACGCCGATGCCGGAGCACCGAGCGCGACGAGAAGCCCTGCCACCGCGAGGGCTGAACTGACAAGCCATCTGCGTTTCATGCACCTACCTCCAGAAGAAGAAGAAATACCCCCCACCAAGCCAAGCTAACTCCTGCGCCTTTTCGCGCACTGTGCAGCGCAGCACTATCTTGCTACGGTCGCAGGCATCAAGTCGCCAACTCCTCCACGGCGGAGCGTCACGTGCATCGCTCACTCCGTTTGTCACCGCTGTTCTGCGCTTTGGTTGGCCTCTCCATCGCGTGCCATCGTGGAAGCGCCGGCGGTGGCAGCGGTGCCCTCCTCCCCTCGTTCCTCGAGGTGGAGAACCTCAACAGGCTGGACGTCGTGGTCTACCTGGTGCGCGATGGCGTCACGAGCCGCCTCGGGAGCGCGTCCTCGTTCAGAGTGTCCCGCTTCGAGCTGTCCCTCCCGCCGACTTCGCTCGGCGATATGCGCTTTCTCGCTGAGCCGACGGGGGCGCGCTCCGGTTTTACGAGGCGCGTGACCAGCGACATGGTGGTGGTAAAACCGGGCTACATAGTGCGCTGGCGCCTCGAAAGCGATCTGCAGCGCTCCTTCATCGAAGTCCGCGCAATGGATCCAGAGGAACGGACTGGACAATGAGCCAAAAAAAGAGATGCCCGGCGTTCTGCCGGGCATCTCTGACTTCGGGCCGTGCCAGTGCTACGGTCGCTGGCCCAGGCACGCGGCACCGTCAGGTGCCGTGACGGTCACCGGATCGTTTGCATTCCTGCGCACCTGCGCGGACGGCGACGGAATGTTGGAGTTCGCATTCCGTTCGTCCGCACTGTAGAACAGGCGGGCAGGGACGTTGCCACTGAACGCCGCCGATGCCGGCGTGATGTTCGGATAGCACGTCCGCTTGTAGTCGTTGTACGCTTCGATGTTCTGGAAGAGCACGATGTACTTCTCCTGAAGAATCGCCGTCAGGAGCGCCGCGCCGGTAAGCGTCGGCAGTACCGCAGGCAGGCCAGCATCCGCCCGCACTGCGTTCAGCGCTGCACGCGCCGCCACCTCTCCGCCCACGCCGGAACGCGCCTGCGCCTCGGCGATGATGAGCTGGTTTTCCGCCCACGTCATGATCGGCTGGCGGAAGGCAGCGTCGCCACGCTCGTCACTCAACCATGAATGCCGGGCGTCGTCGAGTCCTTCGCCCGGGCGTGCACCTCCCCTGGTGCCCGATCCGTTGAGACCGAAGTAGCGCGGCAGCCGCGGATCGCCGCGCGCGATGAGCAGGTCTACGAGGAACTTGCCGCCGCGGATGTAGCTATCCCGTTCGCGGAAAAACTGGTTCCACATGTTCTGCTCGCCGGCCGCCGTTGTCTGGTAGGTGCGGAAATCGTTCGCAGACGTCGAGATTCCCTGGTTCGCCTGTGCGAGCGCGAGCGCGTAGCTGGCGGGCGTGACCTCCGCCGTGTGCAGGTAGAGACGCGCCTTCAACGTGCGCGCGGCCTGCGTCCACTTCGTGCGATCGCCGCCATAGATGAGGTCTGCCGACGCCGGCCCTGTCCCGACGTTTGCCGCCATGTCCGCGATCGCAGCGTCGAGCAGTGTCTGGAGCGCGGCATACACCTCAGCCTGCGTGTCGAGCTTCGGCTTCGTGTTTTCCGCATTTGCCGCTTCGGAATACGGGATCGCACCCCACAGGTCCGCCGCGTTGGCGATCAGGATCGCCTCCCACACCTTGGCAATGCCAAGATAGGTCCGGTCGCCGTTCACCTGCGCTTCCTTCTGGATCGTGCGCAGGTCGATGAGCCCGCCGCCCGTATACGTGGAGTTGAACTCTGTTGCAAACGTGCTTTCCAGAATGCTATAGAGGTCGTAGCCGGTATACTGGCGATCCGTGCCGGCCATCTGCTGCACCCACATGGACAACACCCGGGCGAGGTGCCCGGTCAGGATCGTCGTCGCGTTCGCCTGCACGCCACCGAGCAGCTGGTTCGACGTTGCCGCAGACGCGCGATTCGGATCGGAGTCGATATCAGGGCCCGACAGCCAGTCGCTGCACCCGCCCGTGACCAGCACCAACGGCAGCGCGAGCGCCGCGACAGTTCGCTTGAAGTTTCGCATGGTATATGGTCCTCGCCGCCTAGCGGTTGAAGCTGAAGGTGAACACGAAGGACCGCGTCTGCGGATTGTTGAAGTAGTCGTTCCCACGCGCGGCAACCGCGCCGCCAAGATTGCTCTCGGGGTCGATGCCGGTGTAATCCGTCCAGAGCGCGAGGTTACGCCCGGCCACACGCACGTCCAGCGTGCTCATTCCGGTGTACTGGCGGACGAACGGCTGGTCGAAGGTGTAGGACATGCTCACCTCGCGCAGCTTCGTGAAGCTCCCGTCCTCGATGAACTGGCTCGCGGGACCGTTGAAGCCGGATCCAAGGTTGGTGTACCAGGACTGGTCGATCACCACCGCCCTGCCCTTGCCCGGGCCAATCGTGGGCGTACCCGCGAAGTAATCCACACCGAACGTCCGGCTTTCACCCCGGATTTCGGTGTCCTTGTGGGCGCCGAAATTGTACAACGCGCCCTTGGTGCCGTTCCAGACGTCGCCACCACGACGCATGTCGAGAAGCGCCGAGAAGTTGAGCTTGTGGAACAGCGTCAACCCAGCGCTCACGTTGCCGGTCCAGTCCGGATTCGGATCGCCGACGACGCGCAGCGCCGGATCCAGCACCGGGAACCCCGAGGCATCGATGTACAACGCCCCATCCGGCGCGCTCGCGGACCGGCATGCCGCATTGACGTCGACACCATCGATCACGTTGTCCGCATCCGGTCCACCCAGCCGGCAACGGGCAAAGTCGTAGTCATAAAACACCCCGTGCGCATAGCCTTCCTTCACGGCGCCCAGGAACCCGCCCGCGAGCCCGATGAAGTCCGCGCCCGCAAGCTGCTTCACGAGGTTGCGATTGCGGGCCCACTGCACGCCCGTCGTCAGCGCCAGGTTCCGGGACGTATACGGCCGCGCATTGAGCGCCACTTCCCAGCCCTTGTTCGTCATGGTGGCGGCATTCTGCACCTGGCTGCCGAACCCTGTCGATCGCGGCAGCGGCACGCTCAGAATCACGTCGCTCGACTTGCCGTTGTAGTAGGTCAGCGCAAGGTCTGCCTTCTGGTCAAGGAACCCGAGGTCCGCACCCAGCTCCGATTCGCGCGTCCGCTCCGGCTTGAGCTTGTCCTGGCCGCGGTTGATGCTCGCGTACAGTCCACCGTTCCCGCCCTGTGATGGATTCAGGAATGGACCCCACCCGTCTCCGACGGTGCCAGACTCGTAGCCCGTAAGGATCTGGTACGGGAAGGGCTCCCGGCCGACTTCACCATACGCGGCGCGCAGTTTGGCATAGCTCAACATTCCCTTGCCTTCGTCCATGCCCAGCGTGCGCGAGACCGTCCACGCCGCGCTCGCCTTGGGGAACCAGTTGCGGCGCACGGATTCGCCAAACGTCGACGATGCATCATTGCGGACGCCCAGCGTGAAGAACACCTGATCGTACAGGTCGGTCTTCGCCTCACCAAAGTACGATTGCAGGCGGATCAGCGACCGGTACTCGAACGAAAGCAGGTTCGCCGAGACCGTGTTGTTGAGTGAGTTGACGTTCGGCGCGATATACCCGCGGCCGCGCGCCTGCAGCTGCGTGAAGCGGCGGCTGTTCAGGTTCTGCCCGAGCGTCAGCGACCCGCTGATCCGGTTGGTCAGGGCATGCTGGGCCGTGGCGATCAGGTTCTGGTCGATCTGGTACGTGGTGTAATTCCCGCGATCGATCAGGCCGGTCGGCTCGTTGGAGCTCGATGGCGGTGCCACCTGGATGCGATCGTCGGAACTGTAGTCGCCACCCAGCGTCAACTTGACATCGAGCCACCGGAATGGCGCATAGGAGGCGTTGATGTTCCCGAGCGAGCGCCCGACGTTGCTGTTGTTCGTCTGCTCGTTGACGACGAAAAACGGATTGTCATAACGCCGCGAAAGCGAGAGCCGCGTCGGCCGTGGGAACCGGTACGACCGGTGGAGTCCGTTCACGGTGTCGCGGTAGACACTGTTGTTGAACTCGGGCGGGGTGCGCAGTGCGCCCAGCAGGAGACCGCTGAGGTTGGAACCCTTCTGGACGAAGGAACCACGCGCATCCGTGTACTGGATGTTCGCGCCGATCTGCAGCCGTTCGTTGAGCTGGTGGGTGCCCTTGAGCAGGGCCGTCGTGCGGTCGTACCAGTTGTTCGGGCCGATGATGATACCCTTCTGGTCCATCCGGCCCGCCGACAGGTAGAACGTCGTCCGGTCACTGCCACCAGACACCGAAAGCGTGTTGTCCCACGTATTACCAGTCCGGAACATCTCGCCGAAGTGGTCGTAGGTGCGTGTGCTCGCGGCGAGCCGGGGGCCGAAGCTCGAGCCGGTCAGGCCGCAGTTCGGACCGCCGCACGTTGGCGAGTTGCCCCGCGTTCCGTGACCATACAGGCGCTGGAGCGGGACCGAGCGGTTGACATCATCCACCGAAATCGAACTGCGCATCGTGTACCGCGTCGGTCCAGACCGCCCACGCTTCGTCGTGATGAGCACGACGCCCGATCCCGCGCGAGCGCCGTAGATCGCGGCGGCCGCCGACCCTTTGAGGATCTCGACCGATTCGATGTCAGCCGGGTTCAGGTCCGCCGCGCGGTTCACCGCTGCGGTACCGGCCGTGGAGCCATCGACCGGATCAAACGTGTTCGTTGAATTGTCGATCGGTACGCCGTCGACGACGAACAGCGGCTGGGACGTCCCTTCGATGCTCTTGGCGCCGCGAATCTGGATGAACGTCGCCGCACCAGGCTCACCGGACGATGAGGTCACCAGCACGTTCGGCGCCTTCGCCGCCAGCGCGCTCACGACGTTCGTTTCGTTCGACTTCTCGATCGTCTTCGCCTCAACCGAGCTGATCGTCGCACCCAGGCGCTCCGTCGAGCTCTGGGTCCCCGCGCCAGTGACCACAACTTCACCAAGGCGCATCGGATTGACCGGCAACGAGAAATCGCGCGTGATCGCGCCCGGGTTGAGCGTCACGGTCGACGTCATGGAGCGATAGCCGATGGAACGCACCGCCAGTGTCACCTGCTGTCCCCGCACCTGCGCGGGCAGCACGGTGAGGGCGTAGCTGCCGGTCTCCGAAGTCTGGGTTCCTATCCCGAGCTCGGTGATACGAACTACAGCATATCGAAGCGGTGCACCAGCATCGGTCGTCACCCTTCCAGAGATGGTAGCGCCACTACCCTGGGCAACTGCATTCGTTGCAGCCATCAGGGCAAGCAGCGCCACGATCGCCGTTCGACGAATCGTCAGCATGTCTCCTCCATGGTCACTCGTGATAAAAGGTTGATCGCGTCGCATGGCGACCGCCGGGGGGGG
>JBKJKH010000263.1:0-3349 GCA_046597595.1 Gemmatimonadaceae bacterium | reverse complement strand
GCGCCTCAACGTCCCGCGTCCGTATCTCCCGTTCGCGGATGGTGGCTTTCCCACGCCAAGCGGCAAATGCGAGTTCTACTCGGAGCGATTGCGCGAACAGGGAATGGATCCGCTGCCGACGTATACGCCGCCGCGCGAGCTTCCGGAAACGGCGCCCGAACTCGCCAGGCGATTTCCGCTCGTGCTCATTTCGTCACCGCGGCACAAATTTCTCAACACCACCTTCGTGAATGTGCGCTCGCTGCGTGGTGCAGATGAGCCGGAATGCGTGATTCACCCGACCGATGCCGGTCATCGCGGGCTCTCGGACGGCGTCCGCGTCGCCATTCACAATGATCGCGGGGCGTTTACCGCTGTGGTTCGCATTTCCGAGGGGATTCGTGAGGGGGTCGTATGGGCGCCGTCCATCTGGTGGACGAAGCTCGCCGCGGACGGCCGGAATGCGAACGACACGACATCGCAGCTCGAGACCGACATGGGGCATGGGCCCGTGTTCTACGACAACCTCGTGGAGGTCGAAGCCGCGGATTGATTCCCGTTGCGGAAGGTTGGTCCGTGCGCCGGAAAGCGGGGCCGCAGATTAACGCGAATGAACGCAGATGTGCCATCCGCGCATTTCGCCGGGGAGCCCCTCACGAAGCACGTTATTGGCATCTATTACGAGGTTTATAACGAGCTGGGGGTTGGCTTCTGCGAAGCGGTGTATCGCCGCGCGATGTGTGTGGCACTCAACGCGGAGGGGCTGGAAACTCTGCAGGAAGTGCCGGTTGAAGTCGTTTTTCGCGGAATCGTCGTTGGGCTATTCCGTACCGATCTTGTCGTGAGGCAAACGCTCGCGATCGAGTTGAAGTGCTCCAGGACAATCGAACCAGTTCACGAAGCCCAATTCCTGAACTTTCTTCGCGCGTCCGATTTCGAGCTCGGACTGCTTTTCAATTTTGGCCCCACCCCCGAATTCAAGCGCCGCATCTGGTCAAACGACCGCAAGCATCGCCGGTAATTCGCGTTCATCCGCGCAAATCTGCGGCCCCCACAGAGCCCTGGCGCTCGTCGGACGTCGTCGCGAAAGGGGCGTAAACCCGCAATTTCTTTCCGTGGCCTTGTATGACCGTGTACCGTGTATTGCAAACGTCTGCCCCACGGTACAGCGTTCGGCATGACGCAGAAGCACCCAGAAACCCTCGGCGCACTCAAGCGCTCCCCGTACGCCGCGAACGCAGGTCGATCCGTCAAGGACGAGATCCGAGCCAACCTCCTGGTCAAGCTCGCTGCTGGCGAAAAGCTCTTCACCGGCGTGGTCGGTTACGAAGAGACGGTCATGCCGCAGATCGTCAATGCGCTGCTCTCGCGGCACAACTTCATCCTGCTGGGCCTTCGGGGCCAGGCAAAGTCGCGGATCCTGCGCGCGCTCACCTCCCTGCTCGACGATGCGCTCCCCATCGTTGCCGGATCTGAAGTCAACGATGATCCGTTCGCGCCTATCTCGAAGTCCTCGCGGCAGCTGATCGCGCAGCATGGAGACGACACACCGATTACGTGGGTGGACCGGGATGCGCGATACGTGGAAAAACTCGCCACTCCCGATGTCACCATCGCCGACATCATCGGCGACGTCGACCCGATCAAGGCCGCGCGTGGTGGCCACATCCTCGCCGATGAACTCACGATCCACTACGGCATGCTGCCTCGTGCGAACCGCGGCATCTTCGCCCTGAACGAGCTGCCGGACCTTGCCGGCAAGGTGCAGGTGGGCCTGTTCAACATCATGCAGGAAGGAGACGTCCAGATCAAAGGCTATCCGGTGCGCCTCAAGCTCGACATCCTCCTCTGCTTCACGGCGAACCCCGAGGACTACACAGCGCGCGGCAAGATCATCACGCCCCTCAAGGATCGCATCGGCAGTGAAGTCGTGACGCACTATCCGGAGACCGTCGAGCTTGGCATGGCCATCACGCACCAGGAGGCGTGGGCTGATCGTGGCCAGGTGAACATCCGCGTTCCTGATTTCCTCGCCGAACTGGTGGAGCGCGTGGCCTTTGAAGCGCGCACCGACAAGCGAGTCGACCGACGGTCGGGCGTTTCGCAGCGCATGCCGATCACCGTCATGGAGAACGTCGTCTCGAACTCGGAACGGCGCGCAATCGTGACGGGCGAAACGGAGGCTGTCCCGCGGATTGCGGATGTCTACGCCGCGCTTCCCGCGATCACGGGGAAGCTCGAGCTCGAATATGAGGGAGAGCTCATCGGCGGGCCAATCATCGCGCGCGAGTTGATCAGGCGCGCGGCGGACGCAACGTTCCGTGCGCGCGCCGGCGGCGCGGATACAGACGACATCGTCATGTGGTTCGACGCTGGCGGAGCGCTCCAGGTGGGCGATGATATCGATGTCGCCAGTGCACTCAAGGGCTTCGAGGCGGTGCCTGGGCTCATCGACCTCGTGCGGCTCGTCGGTCTCGCGCCGGAGGGTGACAACCCCGTCACACTTGCGGCGTGCGAGCTCGTCCTCGAGTCACTGGTGGCGCGCCGCAAGATTTCGCGCAGCGACAGTGGGCAGTACGGACGCGCCTCCTCAGAGCCGAGGCGCCGGCCCGGGCAGGACCTGTTCGGCGGCGGATTAAGCGCGTGAGGGCGGTCGCCCCCCCGTTGGCGGCCGAAGAGACTGCCGGAATGCTGCACGTACGCGAAGCGCTGCCAGACGATCTCGACGCGGTCATCGAACTCCGCATCGCCCTGCTCGAGGAGCATGCTGCGAACCCCGTCTATGGGCGGCTCAGGCCGGACGCGGCGAAGCGCGCACGCCGTCTGTTCGCCGCACAGCTCGCATCGCCTAACGAGGTGACGCTCCTCGCGCACGTTGGCAGCGGCGCCCAGCGTGTCGCTATCGGGATCCTGCGCTGTATCGAGACCACCGGTTCGCCGCTCCTGCTTCCCGAGCGGTACGGCTATGTGTCGTCCGTGTTCGTCCGCACGGAACATCGCCGCGAGGGAGTACTCCGTGCCTTGCTGGCTGCAGTAGAGGAGTGGTGCCGTGGCCGCGGACTGACCGAAATGCGGCTGCACAACGTTTCTGATTACGCGACAGCCGGGCTTGCGTGGCAGGCCCTGGGGTTCGAGGTCGTGGAGCAGCTGCGACTGCGGCCCATCACCGGCTGACGACCATGCCGATCGTGACGGTCTCGCGGATGTTCGGCGCTGGAGGAAGTGAAGTGGCCGCACTTGTCGCGAAGGCGCTTGGATGGTCCCTCCTCGACAATGCGATCATCGAGTCGGTCGCCGCGCGCCTCGGCACCACGCCGGCAGAGGTCGAGGCGCGCGACGAACGCGTGAGCGGGATCACGCAGCGCCTCAC
>JBKJKH010000239.1:0-5176 GCA_046597595.1 Gemmatimonadaceae bacterium | reverse complement strand
GTCGGCTTCCTGCACCACTCGAGCAGATGATGAACGATTCGATTTTTGAGCAGCACCGCGGCGAATACTGCGTGTCCACCGACCGGTCGCGGCTCGACATGCAGGCGATTCACGCGTTCCTGGGCGCCTCGTACATGCTCGCGCACCCCGCGATGCATCACCTGCGGCGCGTGGCGTTGTTCACGCGTGATGCCGGAGGGTTGTATGCGCGATTCGGATTCGGGCCGGCGTCCGGGGCGTCGACGTATATGGAGATTCGGAAGCCGGATATTTATCTCCATGCCGGCGACTGAACACTGATGGCGACGTCAGCTCGCGACGTTCGGCGTGTCACCCGGAACAGGCGGCGTGCGCGGCCCGCGAATTCGCTCCCATGCACGCGCCAGGAAGGGGGTCAGCAGGATGGTGAGGCCGATCCGCAGCGGCTGTGTCAGCTTGGTGGCGATGTAGGCTGCAGCGAAGGTGCCGACCCTGCCGCCGGCGCCGGCCGGCTGGAACCCCATCTTGATGGCGAACCAGAAGCCGCCCAGCACGGCAAAGAAGATCACCAGGTACAGCACCATGGCGACGCCGCCGTACTCGGCGAGGATGTTCTTGAGAGTTTTGCGCACACAGAAATATGGCGGATCGCGCACGCCGGGTGGAGACACCCTTTGCGAGGTCGCAGGTTTCGGGTTGCCGCTCGCGAGCCATGTCGCTTGCATTCTCCGAAGGACATTCACTCGGACTGAACCGACCGGCATGCCCGCGCTCTCACGCCGCACACGCATCATCGTTGCCTTTGAGGCGCTCTACGTGTTGTGGGGCTCGACATACCTCGCAATCAAATACGCCATTGCGGGCATCCCGCCCCTCCTCATGGCGGGATCGCGCTTTCTTGTCGCGGGCGGGCTGCTGTATGCGCTCCAGCGGGTCCGGGGTGCAGAGCCGCCGACTCGCGCCCACTGGTTCGGCTCGGCGGTGACCGGCGCACTCATGCTCGGCGGCGGCAATTACGCGGTCGTCTGGTCGGAGACACGGGTCGCTTCGGGGGTCGTTGCGCTCGTCGTGGCCGCCGTTCCAATCTGGATGATCATCCTCGACGCGCTGCGACCGGGTGGAAAACGACCCGGCCTGCTGACGATACTTGGTATCGTGATTGGACTGGCCGGTGTGTCGCTGCTCGTGGATTTCAGCGGCGCGATGGGTGGCGCGTCTTCGGGAGGTGCGCACATCGATCCTCTCGCGCTCGTGGTCCTGCTGGCGGGCACGTTCTCCTGGGCACTCGGGTCGATCTACTCCAAGGGCGCGTCGCAGCCGACGCATGCGCTTCTCGGCGCTGCAACGCAGATGCTCGCCGGCGGAGCGCTGTTGTTCGTGCTCTCGCTGGTGACCGGGCAGGCAGGGAGCTTCTCATTTGCGCGGCTTGACGCGCGGGCAGCGTGGAGCTGGGCCTATCTCGTCGTCTTTGGCTCCATCATTGGTTACACCGCATACATCTGGTTGCTGAAGGAAGTCTCGGCGGCGATGGTATCGACGTACTCATACGTGAATCCCCTGATTGCCGTGCTCCTCGGCTGGTTGCTTGGTGGCGAAGCCCTGACCTCCCGTATCGCTGCCGCGACTGCGGTGATCCTCGGCTCGGTGGCACTGATCACCTTCCGCGGCAGCAAGCAGCCCTCTGTCTCGTCGCTGGGAGACGACACGCGCCGCGCGGCGTAGACGCTAGCCGTTCTTTCTGCGCGTGCTGCTGGCTCGCTTCGTCCTGGTCTTCGTCTTCGCCTTGCTCCTGGGTTTCGCTTTCAATTTTGTACTCGACTTTGCTTTCGTCTTTGGCTTCGCACCGAGCGATTTTGGCGCGGCCAGCTTCCACGCGTCCATGAGGAGTTCAAACACCTCGCGCCCCTGGGCGCGCGCGAGTGTGATCCCTAACCACTTGCCGCCCCACGCGTCGCGGTACACCTCAGGCGAGGCTTGAACGAGGAAGCTCAGGTTCACGGGATCACAGCGCAGGTTGAGCGTACGACGGTCGGGCGAGAGACCTGCGAAAATGTGACCGTCCACGCGGAAGTCGGGGTGACCGTGATGCGTGCCTTCCGTGGCCGCTGGCAGCGACAGAATAAAGCCGCGCACCAGCTCCTCATCCGGGGGTTTCGGCATACGCCGAAAATGCGCTTCTCCACCCGTATTCGCCAGCAATCGAGCCCGGAGCCGCTAGATTCCTGTGCAGCAGTTTCGTTCTCCGCCTCAGCCTCCGTCTCATCGTGCCATTCGGCTCTCTTTCGCTCCATCCCGACCTTCTCCGCGGCGTCAAGGAACTCGGTTTTACACGCCCTACCCCGATCCAGCAGGACGTCATCCCGCCGGCGATCGCGGGCAAGGACGTGCTCGCCTGCGCAATGACCGGCAGTGGCAAGACCGCCGCGTTCCTGCTTCCGATCCTGCATCGCCTCATGGACAAGTCGCGAGGCACGACGCGCGCGCTCGTCGTTACGCCGACGCGTGAGCTGGCTGCGCAGATCGTGGAGGAGCTCGAACAGCTGGCCGTTCATACCCCCCTCACCGCCGCTGCAATCTTCGGTGGCGTCGGCATGGGCCCGCAGGAGCATGCGTTCCGCACTGGTGTGGATGTCCTCGTCGCAACGCCCGGCCGCCTGCTGGACCATCTCCGGCATCCGTACGCGAAGCTTGACCGTATTGAGTTTCTCGTGCTCGACGAAGCCGACCGGATGCTCGACATGGGTTTCCTTCCGGATATCCGGCGGCTGCTCAAGCATCTGCCCACAAAGCGCCAGACACTGTTTCTCAGCGCCACGATGCCGCCGCCGATTGCGCAGCTCACGCGCGAGCTGCTGCACGATCCGGTGACGATCAACCTGGAGCGCAAGGCGGCGCCTGCCACCGGCATCACCCAGGCGGTCTACCCAGTGCCGCAGGAGCTCAAGTCGCACCTGCTCCTCAAGCTGATCGAAGGCGAGATCATGAAAGAAGCGCTGGTCTTTACCCGCACGAAGCACCGTGCAAACCGTCTCTGGGAATTTCTGGAAAAGCACGGTGTCTCCGTGGCGCGCATCCACGGGAATCGGTCACAGGCCCAGCGGACCGACGCCCTGGAGGGATTCAAGAACGGCCGCTATCGCGTACTGGTGGCAACCGACATTGCCGCGCGCGGCATCGATGTCGAGGCACTCGGTCACGTCATCAACTTCGACGTGCCGGCGCAGACTGAGGACTACATCCATCGCGTTGGCCGCACCGCGCGCGCCGAGTTGACGGGTGAGGCGTTCACGTTTGTCGCGCCCGACGAGATGGCGGACCTGCGCGCGATCGAGAAGGCGGTGGGCAAGCCGCTGCTGCGCGTGACGCTCCCGGATTTCGACTACTCCGCGAAACCTCCGGCGCGTCTGGAAATTCCCATCGCCGAGCGCATTGCGAAGATCCGCGCGGACAAGGCGGAGGCGCGCGCGCGTTCCAAGGCGAAGGAGGCGCGTCGTGCTGGTGGAAGCGGCGCATCCAGTGCGCCCCGTGCGACGTCGGCGCGGCCTGCGTCATCCGCGTCCAGCAGCAGCAGCAGCAGCAGCGCCAAGCCTGCCGGCCAGGGTCGGCGGCGGCGGGGAAGTGGCGGTTCGGGCGGGGGTGGACGCAGTGGGGGTGGCTCGCCCTACCGCTCCGCCTAACGACGCCCGGGTGCGGCCTGTCGCCGCGCGACGCCAGCGATGGCGAACGCGGGGACCGGGACCGTATAGCCCCAGCGTGAGCTCAGCGCGCGGTATTGTGCGTCCAGCGCTGCCCGCGTCGCCATCGTCGCGTCACTCCGGTAGCGCGGCACGTACTCCGCGAACAGCTGGCGGAGCGCCCGGTATCGGCCCATGAACTGGATGCCGGTATGACTCTCGTTGGGCACGTCGATGAACTCCACGATGCCGCGCGAATTCGCCGCCTGCTGCACGAGCGCCCAATAGGGGCGCAACTGGTTTGACCCGCCCTCGGCCACGATGAGGCGGGGGATCGGGGCATCCGGGCGACTGAGCCGCATCAGCAGGCGCCGTATGGCTGCACCCTCGTCCCACCACATTGAGGGATCGAGTGCGATGACCCCCTTGAAGAGCGCGGGGCGCATGGTCAGGGCGTGGACCGCAAGCAGCCCGCCTAACGAGTGGCCGATGAGCACACGGTGGGGCAACGTGGGATAGCGCGCGTCGATCAGCGGGATTGCCTCCCGCTCCAGGAAGTCCAGGAACCCGTCGGCGCCGCCGGAAGACCACCCGGCAGGCACGGTCGCAGCGTTCGCCGCACGAGGGGTGAAGTCGCGGTTGCGGTCGGTGTTATTCACCGACACGACGATCGCGGGGGGCATGTCTTCCTCCCACACCAGGGATGTCACCGCGCTGATGGCATGCAGGTAGGAGTCACCGCCGTCGAGAATGTATACGACAATGAAGCGCCCGGTCGTATCCGCGCCAGCCACCCGTCGCGGCACGAAGACATTCAGCGTCCGGCGCTCCCGGAGGACCTTCGAGTACAGCGTCACGCGCTCGCCGATGGCAATCGGCGAGACAACGGGTACGCCACTTTGCGGCGACTCCTGCGCCCAGGCGCCAGCTGGTATCAGGAGCGCGAGAGGGAGGCTATGAAGCAGTCGCATGTAAAGAGACGCAGCCCTGTTCCGATGAGTGACCTCAGTTTCTGGACCCTAGCTCCAGGTTGCTCCGAACACCCGCATCCAGTTTCCGCCGAGAATCTTCTCGATGCGCGCGGAGGTGTGTCCTCGTACGGACAAGGCGTCGCCGATCAGCTCGAGCCGCCGGGGAACGTTGAGGTCGGCGACATAGTTGTAGACCAGCTCGTCCTCGCCGGGGGCGGAGATCCCTTGCCGCCTGCGCTGTCGAACGAACTCCCCGTGCATCCGGCGGAACTCCGGCGTCAGGTCAAGCGGACTCGTCGAGAGGTCACTGCCGATGCCGACGGCATCTTCGCCACCAATCTTCACCGCATGCTCGATATGCGCGATCAGGTCGGCCGCTATCGGTTGTCCGCTCGCCCGAAGGAACGGCATCATGTAGACGCCGATCATGCCGCTCTTGTCGGCGAGCTTCCGGATCTGGTCGTCGGTCTTGCTGCGCGGCACGTCGTTGATGGCCTTGCAGCCACTGTGCGTCGCCACGACCGGCTTCGTGGACATCGCAATCGCATCCAG
>JBKJKH010000629.1:0-5606 GCA_046597595.1 Gemmatimonadaceae bacterium | reverse complement strand
GGCGACAGAGATACGCACCAAGACGCATCGTGCCGCCCATGTCGGTCACATGCTGTTGCGACTCCATCAACGAGACCACTGGATTGGCGCACTCCACCTGGAATTCGCTCGAATGGGCATCGTCGATGCCCACGACGTTGCGTGCAAATTCGACGATGGCGACCTGCATACCGAGACAGATGCCGAAGAACGGCACGTGCATCTCGCGAGCGGCGCGAATGGCCTCGACCATGCCTTCGACGCCGCGCACCCCGAAGCCGCCAGGCACGAGCAACCCGTGATAGCCCGCGAGCAACTCACGCGCCCGTTCGCTGCTTGTGAAGAGGTCACTCGACACCCAATCCATCTGCACGCCGATCCGGCTGGCAATCCCGCCGTGGATGAGGGCTTCCTGGACGCTCTTGTAGCTGTCCACAAAATCCGTGTACTTGCCGACAACAGCGATGCGGACGGAGTCTGACGGGGCCACGATCGCATGCACCAGCTCCTTCCACTGCGTGAGATCCGGCTCGGGGGTTTCGAGGTTCAACCGTTTCACGACGCGCGCATCAAAGCCCTGCTCGTGAAACACGAGCGGGATCTGGTAGATGGTGCGCACGTCGCGGCTCTCGATGACCGCGCCAAACTCCACGTTGCAGAAGAGCGCGATCTTGCGCTTCACGTCTTCGGTAAGCGGCCGCTCGGCGCGACAGATCAGGAAGTCCGGCTGGATACCGATCTCCATCAACTCGCGGACGGAGTGCTGCGTGGGCTTGGTCTTCACTTCGCCGGCGGCGGCGATGTACGGCACGAGGGTGAGGTGCATGAACGTCGCGTTCTCGCGGCCGATCTCATGGCGGAACTGGCGGATCGCTTCGAGAAATGGCAGCGATTCGATGTCGCCGACGGTGCCGCCGATCTCGACGATGACGATGTCGTTGCCGGGCGCTGCCCGCTTCATCGCGGCCTTGATTTCATCCGTGATGTGCGGGATGACCTGCACGGTGGAGCCGAGGTATTCGCCGCGCCGTTCCTTGGTGATGACGTTGAGATAGATGCGGCCGGTGGTGACATTGTTCGCCTGCGAGAGCGGGCGGTCGAGAAAGCGTTCGTAGTGGCCGAGGTCGAGGTCCGTTTCGGCGCCGTCATCGGTGACGAACACTTCGCCGTGCTGGAACGGCGACATGGTGCCCGGATCCACGTTGAGGTACGGATCGAACTTGAGCATCGTCACGCGCAGGCCGCGCAGCACGAGGAGCCGTCCGAGTGAGGCGGCCGCGATCCCCTTCCCCAGCGACGACACGACGCCACCGGTGACGAAGATGAACTTCGTCGTCTGTGGCCGGTTCGCGGGTGGCGTTGCAGCGGTGTTGGCGCTCATCTAGTTCCGTCCGGCGATAAAGTCGTTCCAGCGTGCGTTGGCGCGCGCGAGATCCTCTTCGGTATCCACTCCCCGCGGCGCCTCTTCGACGACCGCGACTCCCATTGCCCACCCTGCCGCGAGCGGGCGCAGTTGCTCCAGGCGCTCGACGCGTTCCAGTGCGTGCGGAGGCAGGGCGACCCACGCGGCAAGGGCATCTGGCGTGTAGGCATACACGCCGACATGCTGGCGGACGAGCCCGTCGCGCACTGCCTCGTCATCGACGTCACGCAGAAACGGGATCGCCGCCCGTGAAAAATACAGTGCCCGGCCGGCATCGTCAGTCACGACCTTCACAACTTCCGGCCTGTTGAGCACTTGCGCAGACGCAGGCGCTGCCGCAGTGCCCAGCGGGAAGCGCCCGCTGGTGACCATTCCGAGGGCGCCACGCAACGCATCTTCGCCCACGAAGGGCTCGTCCCCCTGCACGTTGAGAATCACGGTGGCGCCGGGATACTTTCGCGCCGCTTCCGCGACGCGGTCGGTGCCCGAGGCATGCTTTTCGTCGGTCATCACGCACTCGCCGCCAGCCGCCTGGACGATTGCGAGGATTTCGGTGCTATCGGTGGCGACGACGACCTCATCAGCGACGCCGAGGTTTCGGACGCGTTCGAAGACGCGGAGGATGAGGGGCTTGCCAGCGAGGAGGCGAAGGGGCTTCCCGGGGAGGCGGGAGGCGGCGAGCCGCGCGGGGATCACCGCGAGCGTGCTCATGTCCTTCGGGATAGCGGGCGGGCGGCAAAAGGCACGCCCTCCAAGTTAATCCCGGATTCCGGACATGCAAAGTCTGTCCGGTGACGCTATGCGCCAGCGGCAATCAGGGAGCAATCAGCGACAGGGTTGGAAAATACGACCGGTATGTGGTCGCGTCGCGCGTGAGCAGGGTCATCGCGCGCACGGCGGCGTGGGCGCCGACGTAGAAATCCGGGAGTGGAGCGCGTCGCTGGCCGCCGCGCCGTCGGTAGGCCAGGAAGCATTTACCGGCGAGGAACCCAGCTTCCCATGGGATTGCCTCACGCCGGAAGAGGTTAGCCGGCAACGCCTCCTCGAGCTCTTCGATTCGCTCGAATCGAACGGAGACCTCGGCATAAATGATCGGGTTGATGACGAGGACATCGCCCTCGGCGGCCTTCGCCAGTGCGCCAGCCGACCAGGCAAGCCAGCGGGCGTCTTCCGTCAGCACGTCCAGGATGACATTGCTGTCCACGAGCACGACACCCATGCTGATGCTTACCCGTCCCTGGTGAGCGCCAGAATTTCGTCCGTACTCATGCTCACCGTGCCTCGCCCGCGCAGATGGGCTACAACCCGTTGTCCACGACGGACGCCGCGGCGTGCCTTTGTGACGACGACGCCGTTGCCGGCAAGGGTGAATTCGACCTCCGTGTTCGGGAGCAGTCCAAGGCGTTCGCGGATGTCGGCCGGAATGGTGACCTGCCCCTTGGTCGTAATTTTCATACTGCGATTCTCCAGGAGGTATTACTTTCGTAAGTAATACTCCAGTCCTGTCTACGGCAAGGCTGACCCGCCGCCCAGGCGCCGTATGGCACGATCCCAAGGCGCGCGCGTGATCGGGGATCGTGACTGAGACTCACCGATGAGCGCGCAGCGACGATCCGCCCCTCAAAAGGCAGCGCGATCTACTCATCCATAGGCCGACTCTTTCAAGCGCGCCCATGATCCTCGAAGTGACACCGAGAGCTGCCGGCGCTAATGGATCTGCAAGCCATCATCCCGCTCGTGCCCATGATCGCGAATCCACCGGCCGTAGCTCCGACGATCATAGCACCCATCGCAGCTCTGTCGGTAGTCGTCCCCGTACAACTGACGCGCTGAACCGGACCTACTGAAGTGGCTCCGTTTCTCTGTACAGCGAAACCGGGTCGGCTAAGTGGATCGGTGGGCGGTTAGGCGGCCGCGGTGAGCGACCGTGCGGAAAAGAATACGTCGTCGGGGGTTCGATCGGTGAGACTCGAGTGGGGCCGTCGGCTGTTGTAGAGGGTGAAGTAGCGCGCGATCCCGGCCGTGGCAGCAGAGACCGAGTCGTAGCCGTGCAAGTAGACCTCTTCGTACTTGAGCGAGCGCCAGAGACGCTCGACGAAGATGTTGTCCCGCCAGCAGCCGCGCCCATCCATGCTGATCCGGATGCCGTGGTCGAGCAGCCTGCCGGTGAAGGCCGCGCTCGTGAACTGCGCGCCCTGGTCGGTGTTCATGATCGTCGGACGGCCGTAGCGGGCGATCGCCTCGTCCAGCGCGGCGAGGCAGAAGGCGCTGTCGAGGGTAATCGACACGCGCCAGCTCAACACGCGCCGACTCGCCCAGTCCATCACCGCAGCGAGGTAGACGAAGCCGTGGGCCATCGGGATATACGTGATGTCCATCGCCCAGACTTCGTTCGGCTGCGTGATCGTCCGGTGCCGCAGCAGGTAGGGAAACACCGGGTGCGCGCGATGCCGACGGCTCGTCCCGGGCTGGGGACACACCGCGGCAATGCCCATGTGCTGCATCAGCGTCCCGATGCGCCGTCGATCCACGCCTGGATGCTCCGGGCGCAGGAGTCGGCGCAGCATCCGTGCACCGGCGAACGGGAAGTCGAGGTGCAGGACGTCGATGGCGCGCATCAGCGTCAGATCCCATGCCGAGACGGGCCGCGGCACATAGTACACCGCCCCGCGACTGATGCCGAGCGCCTCGGCCTGTCGCGTCACCGACAGCCCATGCGTCCGATCGATCATCGCTTGGCGCTCAGCAGGCCGGCCTTGCCGAGCGCGTGTTCTAAAAAATCGTTCTCGAGCGCGAGCTCGCCGATCTTCGCGTGCAGCGTCTTCACATCGACGACCGGTTCCACCGCGACGCCGGATCCGAACACGCCGGGCGCGCCAGCCAACAGCTGGTCCTTCCACGCGGTGATCTGCGCGGGGTGCACATCAAACCGTTTTGCCAGCTCCGCGAGCGTGCCTTCGTTCCGCACGGCGGCGAGGGCGACTTTCGCCTTGAAGGCCGGGGCGTGGTTGCGACGGGGGCGTTTCGACATCGAGAGCTCCTGGATGGTGGCGAACATGTCGCCGGGAGAGCCCGCCTGTCCACCTATCCGACCTGTTCAGATTTCCGGAGCCACTTCACCCGGCGGTCGGCCATGACAGCCTCCGGCAGTGTCGCGCTCGCGTGAGTCCCGGGTACGAAACGCGTCGCACCGTTTCCGACGTGGAACGCATCAATCATCAGAATGAAACCGACGAGCGGCCAATCCGGGGAATCGCGACGCACATCGACGTGGAGCTCCTGCGCTGGAGTGTGCGGCCGCAGAGTCCGTGCGTGCATTGAGCTGAGCTTGAAATCCCGGCCGATTACGCGACTACAGGCGTCCAGTAGAGGCGCGAAGACGTATAGCGCATCGAACTCATCGCCGCGGTTCACGAAATCGTTGACGCGCGTTGTGGTATTGCCCGCATGGACATCCTCGGCACTCGCTGACGCCACGATCTCATCGTAGGCGTGGGAGACTCGATCCAACTCCGGGACCGACATCGGGCCGGGAAGTACGACGAAGCCATCCTCGTGCAGTTCACTGACGTCGGTGGGTTGAAGTGCAGTGACCGTCGTAATTGCGCTAAACATCTCGTCGGTCGATGTGGATGGCGGTATAACGCCCAAGTTGAGCTGCGGGGCGAGTAAATAAAGCGAGCGAAGCGAGCCATCATTGGTTCGGCCGTCTGCTCCAACGAACGTTAAGCCGCAGCCAGAGCGATGCTTATGGGAACCGTGGACACTCCGCGCTCCCCGTGCAGCGCAGCGCGACAAAGACCTCGGAGTTCAGCCGCCATCCTTCTGTAACTCGCTGCCAGCTCGCGTAATACGAACCTACTAACGCTCGAATGCCGCTCGCCTGCTGACGACGGCATACGAAGTTGCCGTATTCTGCCGCTGCCGGGCCAGTCCCACTGACTTCGATCGAGATCGGCGTCCGCACGCAGCCATAGTTCGTGCTATCCGAATACTGCCGCCCCAAGGCAGCGGCGACGGAATCGCGCGACCGATGCGCGGTCGAGAGAGCCCAGGTGGCGCGATAATCGGGCAGCATGATTACGATTGTCCCCGAGAGGTCGCGTGCCGCAATGGCAGCGTTCGATCTGGCTCGCTCGAGGCGGATGGCCTCTACTGCGTCGGGCATTGTAAACCCGTGTTCCGATGCAAGACTCGATTGCGT
>JBKJKH010000626.1:0-4176 GCA_046597595.1 Gemmatimonadaceae bacterium | reverse complement strand
ATCGATCAACCGTATCATCGACGTCTTCCCGAGCCACCAGCAGTCGCAGGTACGCGCGCAGCTGGCGTTCGTGCTCGAAGGCGTCGTCACGCAGACGCTCTTGCCGAAGGCCAAGGGACGTGGCCGCGCGATGGCCTGCGAGATCATGGTCTGCACCGCGGCAATCCGGGCGCTCATCCGCGACGACAAGGTCCACCAGATCTACTCGGCCATGCAGTCGGGAAAGAAGTACGGCATGCAGACGATGAACGACGCGCTCTACGTGCTCTACCAGTCGCGCGAAGTCACCCAGGAAGAGTGCTTGCGCGTGGCGGGCGACCCCAACGAGTTCCTGCGCATGATCGGCCAGCCGCCGATGGAAGAAGGGCCGAAGAGCGTCGCAACCGGGACGCAGAGCAAGCGGTAGTCAACTACCGCCGCTTTCACTCGAGGAACTCAAGGCATGGCGACATACACGTATACCGCGCGAACCGTCACGGGCGAACTCAAGTCCGCGACGATTGACGCCGGCACGAAAGACGAAGCGATGGCGCAGCTGCGCCGCCAGCGCCTGAATGTCGTCAAGATCGACGAGGCGTCGACGGGCAAGAAGAAGACAGGCAGCGTCTCGATGCGCGACATCGTCATTTTCACGCGGCAGTTCTCGACGATGATCAACGCGGGCCTGCCGCTCGTGCAGGCGCTGGATATCCTCGCGAAGCAGAGCGAGAATCCGTCGCTGAAGGAAGTCACGAAGCAGGTCGTGTTCGACGTGGAGTCCGGCAACACCGTCGCCGATGCATTGGGGAAGCACCCGAATGCGTTCAGCGAGTTGTACGTGAACATGGTTGCGGCCGGCGAGGCCGGTGGTATCCTCGACACGATTCTCCTGCGTCTTGCGACGTTCATGGAGAAGAACGACGCCCTCGTCCGCAAGGTGAAGGGCGCGATGATCTATCCTGGCGTCATCATGAGCGTCGCTGGTATCGCCATCGTCGTGCTGCTCGTGTTCGTGATTCCGGTGTTCGAAAACATGTTCGGCAGCGCGGGCCTCCAGCTGCCGCTGCCGACACGGATCGTCATCGGCGCCTCGCGCTTCCTGAAGGGCTACTGGTGGGCCGTAGGCGCTATCGCCTTCGGCATCCAGTACATGACGCGCAAGTACTACGCGACCGACGCAGGCAAGCTGGTCCTCGACAAGGTCATGCTCAAGCTGCCGATCCTCGGCGACGTCCTGCGCAAGACCGCGGTCTCGCGCTTCAGCCGGACGCTCGGCACGCTTATCAGCTCAGGCGTCTCGATCCTCGACGGCCTCGAGATCACGGCCAAGACGTCGGGCAACCGCGTCATCCAGGACGCGATCATGGCATCCCGCGCCAGCATCGCCGGCGGTGACACGATCTCCGCGCCCCTCGCCAAGTCCAATGTATTCCCCGCGATGGTCATCTCGATGATCGCGGTTGGTGAACAGACCGGCGGTCTCGACGAAATGCTTTCGAAGATCGCGGACTTCTACGATGAAGAAGTGGATGCCGCCGTCTCGGGCCTGCTCAGCCTCATGGAGCCGGTGATGATCGTGTTTCTCGGCGTGGTCGTCGGCGGCATGGTGGTCGCGATGTACCTGCCGATCTTCGACATGATTCAGGCCGCGCAGTAACGCAACGCGTTCGCGGAGTCAGCTAGATGCATGAGAGTGCATCGGTGCGGTTTAGCGTGAGCCACACTCTATCGTAACGTATTGTAAGTTGTTGTGTCGCAACGCGATCCGGGCCCTGGCGAGTTGAGTCGGGGCTCGGTTCATTTCTGACTCAAGATCGAATGCGGCACCCCGCCGCCGAATCGAACGACTGCGCTCCGAGATCGTGGCCACGGCACGCGCGACCTTGCGACCTGGGACCTGGCCGACGCGATGCACCTTGGCGTGACACCGGCTTCCTCGAACAGGCGCAACACCCGATAGGAGTAACAGCGCTTCCTGAAATCGACTAATTCCGCACGCTGCGTTTCTGGAGCCGTGTTCGCAGATCGACCGGTGCGACAAAGACAAACGCGCGGCCTCTCTTTCGCTGCTCCAGCATTCCCTTCTTCGCCAACTCGAGCAGATCACTCCGCGACGTGCCGTACGCCACATCATGCGCACGTTGATGTGACTCGATCGTGTACTCACCAGCCGGATACTTGAGTGCATGGGTCAGCAGGTCCAGCTGCCGGTTATTGAGCTGGTCCCGCAGCGCATGGTTATGGCGAACCATTTCGTCCACTTCGCGCATCTCAGCCATCTTCTGCGCGAGGTAGGCGTGGAGTTCCGCGATCGCACGCGTCAGGACCCGAAGCTGGTAGATGACGAAGTACGTCGCGTCGTTGTCGTCGGTCTCGGTATAGAGGAAGGCACGGGCGTATTGGGCACGGGCCCTCTTGAGGATTCGCGAGATGGAGATGTACTCGCACAGCCAGTAGCCCTCCCGCGCCATGACCCAGTAGAACAGGGCGCGCGCGGTGCGACCATTGCCGTCCACAAACGGGTGATCATAGGCCAGTCCATAGTGCACCAGGATCGCTCGCACAGCGGGCGGCACGAACTCCGTGGTGGTGCGGCCGTTCGCAAAGTTGCACAGCCTCTCCAGTCGCATCGCCAGCTCGGCATCGCGCGGAGGTGTGTGCAGAACGGTGCCAATCTCGTCGGACACAACGATATGCTCGTCGTCTCTACGGAAGCGCCCCGCGCCGTCCGGTTTGTCCAGCGTGTCCTCCGCGAGGATCGACTGGAGCGCGAACACGTGACCCGGCGTGATCGGCTCCGTGCGATGGTCCCGTACGTACTGGAGGGCGTGGTAATTGTTGACAATCATGCGCTCGCTGCGGTTCCGGGGTTCGCGCCCGGAGAGCAGCATGTCCTTGGCAACCCGGCGCGTGGTCGAGGCGCCCTCGAGCTGGCTGGAGGTGATCGCTTCCTCCACGAGCGACTTGAGGAGGTAGGTGGAACGAGTCTGGGGATTGGTGACCTGCTCCGGCGCACCGATTACGCCGGCCGCATCGCGATCCACCTGATGAAGCAGTTGAAGCACAAGCGAAGGAAGCGCGTACCTGACCGGGTTCCCCTTTGAGTCTGTCAGCGGCGTCGCAGTCAAGACCTGGATCCGGGCCATCTTCACGGCGGCCCACGTCAATTCCAATGTCAAGCCGGGCCACGGCTCGCGATGGCGCAACTCATCCCAGTGCAAGTACTTCCCCCACGGAGCTGAGCCTACGCCACCCTGCATGAGAACGCTGGCAACCTCCGCGCTCACACCGCCGGTCAGCGCGGACTGCATGAGCCTGCGGAATTCGGGGGGAGCTGCGGGGACTTTCATCTTCGCAACCTAGTATCAATTAACTATTAATTCAACGCAATTTGATAGTTAATCGAACCGCAACGGCCGGATCGACCGTCCATAACTATCAATGTGACAAATAATGATATTTCACTGATAGTTGGCTGGGCCAGATCCGCCCGCCACGGGGCAGGGCCCTCAAACGGGCACATCTGCATGCCGCTACACACTACCTACCGATCTTCGACATGATCCAGGCTGCGCAGCAAGGGGGGCTGGAAGCCTAACGGCTGTGACGTGCGTTACAGCGGCAATCGACGAGGGGCCGCGACAACGCTCGCACGGCTTGCGGCAATGCCCCGGCCAATCGACATTGGGCGGTCGTCTGGAGCCGCACTGTCCCTTCACTCCGGAAACATCATGCGCTACACTGTCGCCCTCCTTGCCACACTCGCGAGTCTCGCGCTCGCGCCCGGGGCCCCTGTCCAGAACATCGAGCCTAACGACAACCGCGTGTCCGCGGGCACCTTGAGCAAGGGAGTCCTCACCATCACGCTCGAGACGCGCACCGGGATGTGGCGTCCCGAAGGGCCCGATGGCCGCGGGCTCGAAGTGGCCGCTTGGGCCGAGCCGGGAAAGCCGGCACAGAATCCCGGCCCCCTCATTCGCGTGCCCGCCGGCACGATGGTCAACGCGACGCTGCACAACACGCTCGGTCGTGAGCTCACCGTGTACGGCTTTGGCGCGGTGCGAGGCATGGCCGACAGCGTCATCCTTGCACCGGGCACGGAGCGGATCGTGCGATTCGTCGCCGGCGCTCCGGGGACGTACTACTACGCGGCACGATCGCAGCCCGGACCATTCGGGATCCGCCAGCCCGAGGACA
>JBKJKH010000587.1:0-6970 GCA_046597595.1 Gemmatimonadaceae bacterium | reverse complement strand
GCGGTTGATGAGCGCCACGCCGAAAGCCGTGGCAATCGCCACGAGGCCACCGGCAATTCCTGCCTGGGTGCTGCGCTTCATTATGATGCTCCCGGTTCAGACGTCATCGCTCTGGCTATCATACCTCGCCGCCTCACAAAAGTTCGACGCTGGCGCGAGGTTACTGCCAAGGGCTTGGCGTGGTTATCCGGCGCATGCGCTACTCCCTGTCCTGTAAGGACTTCGGGGCTCATGACTCTGGACTTCGGCCTCACGGATGCTTACCTTCCCCAGTCTCATCAGTTTTACTTTACTTCGGGCCTGCACCCCGAGTGCCATATGCATGTATTCATCGAGACTCAGAAAGAGTGGCTGCGCGGAGATATCCCGCCCTTCCGCCCCGGTGACACCCTTCGCGTCAACGTTCGCGTAAAGGAAGGCGAGAAAGAACGCCTTCAGGCGTTCGAGGGCGTGTGCATTGCCCGCAAGGGCAGTGGGGTCAGCGAGACGTTCACGGTTCGCAAGGTGTCGAGCGGCATAGGCGTCGAGCGCATTTTCCCGGTGCACTCGCCCATGCTCTCCTCGATCGTCGTCGTGCGCCGTGGTCGCGTGCGTCGCGCGAAGCTGTACTACCTGCGCAACCTGACGGGCAAGGCGACGCGCATCAAGGAGCGCAAAGTGACGCGTCCCACCGCTACGGCCGGAGCCAGCGAGTCCCGGTAGGAGCGGTCGTGTCCGTCGCCCGGCCTGCGCGTCGGCGTTGGAGCGACCTCGAGCGCACGCTGCGCCTTACCGGCGGACCGCTGATAGCGGGAGTAGATGAAGTGGGACGGGGCCCCCTCGCGGGCCCCGTTGTCGCATGCGCGGTCGTGATGCCACCGGGTCGCCGTGCGATTGCGGGCGTCGACGATTCCAAGGTGCTTTCCCCCGCGGTGCGCGAGCGCCTGGCTCTCCGCATCCGCCAGGACGCGGTCGCTATCGGCTTGGGCGCGGCGTCTCCACGGGAGATCGACCGTTACAACATTCTGAACGCCACTGTGCTCGCAATGCGGCGCGCGCTCGCGCGCCTCGGAGTGACGCCAGACCATGTTCTGGTCGACGGCAACCGCCTGCGGACATTGGGCGTCGAGCACGTCAACGTCATTGGCGGCGATGCGCGCTGCTTTTCCATTGCGTGTGCGTCCATTGTCGCCAAGGTGACTCGCGACAGACTGATGGTGTCCCTCGCCCGCCGGCATCCGGGCTATGGTTGGGAGCACAATGTTGGGTACGGGACCCCGGGACACCTGAGCTCGCTGTACGAGCGTGGATTCACACCACATCATCGGCGTTCGTTCGCGAGCGCCCGGCAGCTCGAACTGGGCTTGCGGGATTCGGACGCGGGTCCTGCCGCGCCGGGGCCCATCGTGAATGAAACCCCTTGCACCTCAGGGGTTTCGGCTCCACTGTAGGAGGTCCATTGCAGGGGAGTATTCGCTCCCCTGCCTTGTCGGCGCATCCCGGTACGGGTTGCGTCGTTGAATTTACTTCAGTGCGCGGGAGGAGCAGCGCGTTACGCTGGTGAGTTCGTCGTCATTCGTAATGACACCGCACATGGTAAAAAAGGTTGCATCCGCAGGAAGCAGGTGAAGGCCCCATCAAATCATTCCGGGAGGTCCCGTGAGTAGGTTCGTCTTGTCTGTTGCAGCATCACTCGCCTTGCTTGGCGCTTCGAGCCTTCAGGCTCAGGGCACCAGGGAGGTGACTGGCCGTGTTCTCGAGGCCACGTCCAACGTTCCCCTCTCCGACGTCACCGTCGGCGTCGTGGGCCAGCTGGTTGGCGTTCGCACCAATGATCGCGGTGAATTCCGCATCCGCGTTCCGATGGGCGATGTCACGCTTACCACGCGCGCCATCGGCTACAAGCGCACCACGCAGCGCGTCACCGCGAACACCGGGACGGCTGATTTCGCACTGTCGAAGGACGTTTTGCAGCTTGAAGGCGTGACGGTGACCGGCGCCGCGACCTCAGTCGACCGTCGCAACGCGACCACCGCTGTGTCGCAGGTCAGCGCCGAGCAGCTCACGCGCAGCTCCGCGCCTTCGCTCGAAGGCACGATGCAGGGCAAGGTCGTTGGCGCAACGCTCTCGTTCAACAACGGAGCCCCCGGCGGCGGCGCGCAGGTGCAGATTCGCGGCGCCAGCTCGCTCATCGGGAAGATCGACCCGCTGTTCGTCGTGGATGGCGTGATCATCTCGAACGCCACGCGCCGGACGCAGCAGGCGACTATCACCGGCTCGCTGAACTCCGGCGAAGAGAACGGTACAAACCGCCTTGCGGACATCAACCCCGCGGAGATCGAGAACATCGAGATCCTGAAGGGCGCCGCGGCGTCGGCCATCTACGGCTCGCAGGCGACGAACGGCGTCGTGGTGATCACCACGAAGCGTGGCCGCTCCGGCGCACCGCGCTTCAACCTGACGCAGCGAGTCGGCGCGTATCAGGTGTTCAACCTCAAGGGCATGCGCCAGAACATCCAGCGTGATGACGCGCTCGCGAATGCCTACGCCGGGGGCCCCGAAGCACAGGCGTTCATCACCGCGAATTGCAACCCGACGTGCCCGTACAACGACCTCATCGGCGAGTTCTACGATCGCACGAGCCCGTCGTACGAGACCGTTGGCACCATGAGCGGTGGCGTGGAGAACACCAAGTACTTCGTGTCCGCGGGCAACCGGTACGAGGCGGGCACGGCGATCAACACCGGCGCACGCCGCCAGTCGCTCCGCGCCAACGTCGACCAGGCGATCGGTTCGCGCGTGACGGCCAGCATTGGTGCCAACATCCTGCGGTCCTTCTCGCAGCGCGGCATCTCCAACAACGACAACACCAATTCGTCGCCGTTGTATGCGTTCTTCACGTCGTTGCCGATCATCGACCTGAAGCAGAAGGGCACGTCGGGCCAGTTGAACGGCCTGTACATCGACAATCCGTTCTGCGGCGGCATCTCGACCTGCTCCAATCCGTGGCAGACGTTCCAGCTCCTCCAGAACAACGAAGACGTGAACCGGTACATCGTGTCGGGCCGCGTCAACATGAACGCTTTCACGAGCGCTTCCCAGAATGTGCAGCTGTCGTACGTGGGCGGCCTGGACAAGCTCTCCAGCGAGCAGTATCAGCTCGCGCCGGCCGTGCTGCAGTTCCAGCGCCCGGGTACCAACAACGGCACGTTCCCCGGCGCGGCGATTCAGGGAAACGGCAGCGAGCGGCTGAACAACCACGCCCTCAACCTCGTGCACGCCCTGACCGGCTGGTCGCAGTACTTCACGGCCACGACGTCCGGTGGCGTGCAGTATGAAGAGCGCAACCTCGTCGACTACAACATCATCGGTCGCGGCCTCATCCCGGGTCAGGTCAATGCGAGCGGCGCGGCCAACACGGCTGTTACGAACTCGCGCAACATTGTGCGGAACCAGGCGTTCTACGCGCAGGAAGAAATCCTCACCCTGGGCGAGCGTCTCCTGCTCAACGCGGCAGTGCGCGGCGAGCGCAGCTCGGTCAACGGGGATCCGAAGAAGCTCTTCTACTTCCCGCGTTTCGCCGCATCCTATCGCGTGCCGACCGACTTCATCCCGGGCGGGTACATCAGCGAGCTCAAGCTGCGTGGCGCAACGGGTTCCTCAGGAAACCAGCCGAACTACGGCGAGAAGTTCGTCGTGCTGGCGAATGCCGGACAGATCGGCGGCAGGAGCGCGCTGATCGCCGCAAATTCGCTGGGCAACCCCAACATCCAGCCCGAGCGTCTCCGCGAGAATGAGTTCGGCGCCGACATGTCGCTCTTCCGTGAGCGCGTGCGCTTCGAAGGCACGTATTACGATCGTCGCGTCACCGACCTGCTGCTGCGCCCGGTGCTCGCGCCGTCGTCAGGCGTAGGCAATCAGGTCATCAACGGCGGCGTGCTGTCGTCGAAGGGTCTGGAATTCGGGCTCACGCTCATTCCGCTCCAGATGCGCCTGGGTGCGAAGGACCTCACCTTCACGTCGCGCACGTCGTACTTCTCGAACGAGAACAAGATCGTGTCATTCCCGGAGGGCGTGAAGCCCTTCACGACGGGCTCGGCGGCCGGTGGCTTCGGCGCTTCCTATGGCCGTCTCCGCTACACGACCGGATATCCGCTGTCGGAAATCTGGGGCAACAGCAAGTTCGTCTGCCCGGCGGGTATCACCGTCGGCGCGTGCACGGGCCGCGGTGGCCAGTACGTCACCGTCGACACCGCACTCGGAGACTCGAACCCCGATTACACCATGGGCTTCAGCAACGATGTCTCATGGGGCAGCTTTACGCTGAGCAGCGTATTCGACTGGCGGAAGGGCGGGCTCATCTCCAACATGTCGACATTCAGCTTCGATGACGGCGGCGTGACCTGGGACTACGATGATCCGGCTCCGGCCAACTCGTCGTGCCCGACGGCAGCGAACCCGACCGCGCTCTGTACCTCGACGAAGCTGGGCGACTGGCGACTCGAGCGGTACAGCCGCATCGGTACGCCAGCAATTCTCGAGGACGGTTCGTTCGTCAAGCTGCGCGAGCTTTCGCTCTCCTATGACGTACCGTCAAGCCTGATGCTCAAGGTGCCGGGCGTCGGCGCGCGCACCATGCGCCTGAACCTGAGCGGCCGGAACCTCAAGATCTGGTCGAAGTACAACGGCTACGATCCCGAAGGCAACAATGGTGGCGGCCTGCTCTCCTCGCGCTTCGTAGACCTCGCGCAGTGGCCGCCCACACGCAACTTCTTCTTCAGCGTCGACGTCGGTTTCTGATGCGCGCCGATACTTCCACTTCGATTGCCAGGAGCAATCTCATGATGCGTCACTTCCCGCGAACGGCGCTCCTCGGAGCGCTCTTCGCCGGGGTCGCAGCCTGTTCCTCGGACAAGCTGCAGATCCCGAGCTATAACGCCCCCGACGTCGGTGGTGTCGCCGCCGACCCCGCTGGCCTCCAGTTGCTCGCGACGGGCATGCTGGAGCGCGAGCGTGCGCTGGCGGGCGCAACGGCCGATCAGTTCGGCCGCTTCGGCCGGGAGTCGTACGATTTCTTCCCCACCGATGCGCGCAACGTCTCGAACTACCTGACAGGGATCAGCTGTAGTTGCATCGATCCGAACACGCCGGGATACAACCAGAAGCTCGATGCAGCTGGTTTCGCCAGCGGCCTGTATCTCAATCGCTTCCAGAACATGCGGAATGCGATCAACCTGATCACCGCGCTGAGCGCCACCACGCTCACGCAGGCGCAGAAGGACGCCGGTGCAGGGTACGCGCGGACTTTTTACGGGATGGACTTGCTGTACATCATCGAGTCGCGTGACTCGCTGGGTTCGCCCGTCGAAATCACGACCGATGCCAACGCACAGCCGCCGTTCGTCAGCCGCGATTCCGTGTATAAGCGGATCTTCGCGGAACTCGACGCGGCTGATGCATTACTCGGCTCGGGTAGCGCGGATTTTCCGTTCGTGCTCCACGCGGGTTATGCAGGCCGTGGATTCGGAACGGTCGCTGGCTTCCGCACGTTCAACCGCGCGGTCAAGGCTCGTGCCCTGACGAACTACGCGCGCATCAAGCGGTTCAACGCCACGGCCGATTCACCGA
This sequence comes from Gemmatimonadaceae bacterium, assembly GCA_046597595.1. Taxonomy (GTDB): domain Bacteria; phylum Gemmatimonadota; class Gemmatimonadetes; order Gemmatimonadales; family Gemmatimonadaceae; genus JBKJKH01. The sequence continues at coordinate 1,363 of JBKJKH010000587.1, read as the reverse complement.
TCGACGTGGCGGCTTCCACCGCGCGGTATAACGAAGCGCTGACGGCAATCGCGGCGTCTTACCGGACTCCCATCACGTCGCTGGCCAGCCTGGACCTCGGACCGCAGAACGTCTTCTCTGCGGCGTCAGGCGATACGCCAAACGGCCTGTCCTTCGTTCAGAACCCCAATATCATCGCGCATGGCTCGCTGGCGACGGACACGGGCGCTGTCGTGCCGGGCAGCGGATCTGGCGCACCAGGAGCGATCGCAGCGCCGACCGGTGCTCCGGCCGGCGGCCAGAGGGGGTTTGTCCAGCCCAAGACCTCGGGCGGCGTCCTCGACGATCGGTCCACCCGGAAGATTGTTGCAACGGCCCCTCGCTCGGCGCCGAGCAACTTCGGCATCCCGGGCTACTTCCGGTTCAACAACTACCCCGCAGTAACCTCGAACGGGCACATCCTCCGCAACGAGGAGCTCAACCTTGCCCGCATCGAGGCGCTGTGGTTCACGGGTCAGCAGGCGACCGCGCTCGCCGAACTGCAGAACATCCGGACGATCTCCGGTGGCCTTACGACCCCGGTCAACAATCGAGGGGTAGTCATAACGCCCGCCTCCACCACCGACTTCGTCCCGGCGTTCCTGTATGAGGCGACGATGTCGCTCCTTCAGGAGGGTCGCCGGTGGGTCATGTATCGTGGCTTCAACCGCCTGAACGCGCTGCCACGTGACCTCGTGTCGGGTTCGAACGCGCACTTCTATGCGCGCGTCATGCCCATCCCGAAGGCTGAGTGCGATGCTCGTCGGAACACGACGAACTTCCCGATCCAGTGCGCGCAGCCATAAGCGATCACGCTCAATGAAGTCGATCCGAGCGGCCGATCCCGAAAGGGGTCGGCCGCTTCGGTTTTCCACCGGGCTCGCCTCACACCCGAGGAGGTAACCTCGTATCCGCCAACTCGTCTATTCGGGTAGGCCGAAGCGACGGGACCCGGCGACATGTCGGACCCTGCGCTCGGCAACTGACAGGCGGTCGCATGGTACATCGCGCACGTTTGCTTCTTTCGCTTGCCGTTGCAGCCGCGGCCGCGGCGCCCCTGTCCGCGCAACAGCCCACCTCGTCGCGCAATCCCTCTGGAGGCGCTGCGACAGGGAACCTCTCAGTCGCCCGCCGTCCAACGAGGGATGGCAAGGTGGCGAGCTTCACCGGTTCCGGCTTCTGGGTCTCGGCCGAGGGCCACTTGTTGACCAATCGGCACGTCGTGCGCGGCTGCAAGGAAATTCGCGTACGTCCGGATTCCGGGAACAGCGAAACGGCGGTGGTCGTGGCGCAGGATCTCCAGGATGATCTCGCGCTCCTCAAGACGGTGTCACCCTATCCAATG
>JBKJKH010000509.1:0-2554 GCA_046597595.1 Gemmatimonadaceae bacterium | reverse complement strand
GGGAACCTTCGGGTTCACCTGCACCGCAACGTCGATGACCGCCTTGAGCTTGTCGAGCGTGCCCCGCGTCGGTGCGTCCATCATCGCGAATACGAGCGAATCGCGCAGCACGGCAATGCTTTCCACGGGTGCCAGCCCGTGATTCAGGGCGATTGACCGGCGCCCGGCTGCCTCGCTTTCGCGGTAGTCCACGTCGCGCGCGATGCCGGCGCGGGCGGCAAGCCGCCACAGCCGCGACATCGCAACCGCGAACTCCGAATCCAGTGCCAACGCGCTGCGGTAAGCAATGCGAGCGGAATCGTACGCCCCGGCGCGGAAAAGGTGTTCTCCGCGAAGGAACCACGCGATGGCGGGCAGCGACTGCGTCCCGAACGACCTGATCCGCGGCCGAAGGGGTCCGCTTTCGCGCTGGTTGACCAGCTGCCCGATATTGCGATCCTGAAGGCCCCTCGCCACATGCGTGGTCAGGGAGTCCGCGACGCGGTCCATGCGGCCGGCCGACTCCATGAACTCGAAGAACACGCGCGCCTTTACCGCGAGCGCATCGATGACGAACGCGGTGGTCCGCACCGAATCCCGTCCGGCGGGCACCACGCGCCCGTAGATGACGAAGCGGGCACCAACGCGCCGCGCGAATTCCGCTGCACTCTGGTGGTCGGCGTCACCCGCTGCCGTCCAGCCGCGGACCGACACGCTCGCCGGCACCGTCCGCAGCGTGCCCGAAGCGTCAAGGTTCGCGGAGAGAACGTCGACGAGGCCTTCGCGCCAGACGTCGCGATCACTTTGGGGCACGGCGAACGGGGCCACCGCAATGACGTTGTCGTCGATGCCGTGACGGCGGCTCAGTTGCCTGACGGCCACGGCGATCGCCGCGAGGGCGAGGACGCCTCCGCCGATGACGAGCGCGCGCGTGGTCCGGACAGACCTCGTCCGCGCAGCGCGGCGCATCGCGAGCCCGAACTCCTGCGGGTCGCGATACCGTTGCGCGCGATCACGGGTCATCGCCTTGGCGACGACCTCGGAGAGCGGTTGCGGAATATCGCGGCGCACCGCTGCCAGGCGCGGTGGCTCGGCTACCAGCGGCCCGCGCGACAGCGCATGGGCGTCGCTCGAGTAGGGGCGCTCGCCGGCGAGCGTTTCGTACGCGAGGATGCCTAGCGAATAGACGTCGCTGCGGGCATCCATGACGCCGGGGTTGCGCAACTGTTCCGGCGAGACGTAACCGGACGCGGCGGCGGGGTCGGCAACCGCTGCACCCGCAACGGCGGGAGCACGCGTGGCGGCGGCGAGACCAATGTCCGCGAGGACCGCACCCGTTGCGGAGAGGATCACGAGCTCGGGCCGGATGTCGCCGTGCATGATCTGCTCACGATGCGCGTACCGGAGTGCGTCGCCCAGTTCGGCAATGATGCGGGCGGCCTCCGGGACACTTGTCCGGAAATCGCGATCGAGCCGCTGGCGCAGCGTCTCGCCCGGAATTCGCGGCACAAGGTAGAACACCAATCCCGGCGCCGTGCCTGCCGCGAGCATCGGCAACAGGTTCGGGTGCGCCAGATTTGCGACAGCCGCCATCCGGCTCCGGAAGTGCTCGATGTCCACCGCAGCGGCGACCTCGATCGGGAGCACACGAATGGTTACTTCGCGCGCAGCCGCCGTTTCGGTAGCCACGAAGTACCGGGAGCCCGAAGCTGATGGCAGCTCCCGCGTGATGGCATACCCATCGCCCACGGCCATCTGAAGGCGCCCCGCAAGGTCGTCCAGGGGCGGCAGGGGGGAGGAGTTGGTGATGTTGTCCGTCTCTCGCGGCACGAAGGTGGGTCGGGGGGCAGGAGGGCCGGTGTGCAACTAGGACGAGCTACCGGGCGCGGAGGTCAGTTGTGACCCTCGCTCTTGCGCGCCAGATGTTCTATGATTGCCCGGCAGGCTCAGACCCTGCATTTCGCAGCCTTCAGCCTCTATCCGGTTGCTACCGAACTTCCGCGAAAAGCTCCAGCGCGCCTTGGGAGACGCCTACACCCTCGAAGGAGAGTTGGGCGGCGGTGGAATGAGCCGCGTCTTTTCCGCCCGTGAAACGAAACTGGGCCGTCCCGTCGCGGTAAAGGTACTCGCCCCGGAGCTCGGCGCCGGGGTCAACCTCGAGCGATTCCGCCGCGAAATTCAGCTTTCGGCCAGCCTCCAGCACCCACATGTGGTGCCCCTGCTGATGGCCGGGGAGTCAGAGGGCCTCGTCTTCTACACCATGCCGCTGATTCGCGGTGAGTCCCTGCGCCAGAAGCTGCAGCGCGAGGGCCGCCTGGAAATTGCCGACGCGGTCAAGCTGTTGCGTGACATTCTTGAGGGACTCGCGCACGCGCACCGCGCAGGCGTCGTGCATCGCGACATCAAGCCGGAGAATATCCTCGTCAGTGAGCGGCACGCGCTGGTGACCGACTTCGGTGTCGCGAAGGCGCTCACGGTTGCCACCGACGATTCCCTGCGCAGCTCACTTGGCCTCGCGCTCGGCACGCCGCTCTACATGGCGCCCGAACAAGTCGCCGCAGACCCGGCCACGGAT
>JBKJKH010000454.1:0-3799 GCA_046597595.1 Gemmatimonadaceae bacterium | reverse complement strand
AACACGGTGGATTCCGTTGGATCCACGACACGCGCGGTGAACGCGATCGCGCGTCGTTTCCGTGCCGCCGGTTTCCCTGCGGCGGATGTGCGTATCCTCATCCCGCCGGGCAAGCCGACGAAAGGCAACCTCGTCGTTCGCTATCGCGGGCGTGGCGGTCCAGGGAGCGCGAAGCCGATCCTCCTGCTTGCGCATCTTGATGTGGTTGCGGCGAAGCGAAGCGACTGGCCGCGCGATCCCTTCGTGATGGTCGAGGAGAACGGATTCTTCCTGGGGCGTGGCACGTCTGACGACAAGGCGATGGCGGCGATGTTCATTGCCAATGTCCTGCGCTACAAGCGTGAGGGGTGGCGTCCCGATCGCGACCTGATTCTCGCCCTGACGGCCGACGAGGAGGGGGGCGAGGCCAACGGCGTCGAGTTCCTGCTCGCGAAGCATCGTCCCCTCATCGAGGCCGCGTTTGCTCTCAATGAGGGCGGTGGCGGTTCGCTCACGGGGAGCGGCATGGACGTGCGCCCGCTCTTCCATTCCGTACAGGCGGCCGAGAAAGTGCCGGAGGACTACACGCTCACGGCGCGCAACACCGGCGGTCACTCGAGTGTCCCTCGTCCCGACAACGCGATTTACCAGTTGGTGAATGGCCTGGCGCGAATCGAGCGCTTTCGGTTCCCTGTGACGCTGAACGCGACATCACGCGCGTTCTTCGAGCAGACCGCGAGGGTTGAGCGTGCCGAGATGGCGAGTGCGATGAGAGCGATGGTCGCGGACCAGGGGGATTCTGTTGCGGTGGCGACGGTCGCCCGCGACGCGCGTTACAACTCGATGATGCGAACGACGTGCGTTGCCACGCGGCTTGCCGGCGGTCACGCGTACAATGCCCTTCCCCAGAGTGCGACCGCGAATGTGAACTGCCGGATCGTGCCGACGTCGAGCGCCGAGGAGGTGCGGGCGACGCTGGCGCGTGTGCTGGCGGATACCGGGATTGCGGTGACGTTCACGGTCCTTGAGCGCGAGCGCTTCCCGGCCTCGACGCTGCCGATCGATCCGATGGTGCTCTCGACGACGGCGGACCTGACGCAGCGCATGTGGGGGGACATCCCCGTGGTGCCGACGATGTCGACTGGTGCGACGGATGGTCGCTTCCTGCGTGCCGCGGGCATCCCGACGTACGGCGTGAGCGGCATCTTTTCGTTGCCGGGCGAGACGAACGCGCATGGGCGGGACGAGAAGCTCAGGACGCGTTCGTTTTACGAGGGGCTCGAGTTCCTGGATCAGTTGGTGCGGCGTCTCGGGGGCTCGCCGCAGCAGTAGGCATCTGCTGGCGCTGTTCGTTCTGCCATCCTATCGCACGCGAACTCTGCACACATCGATGCCATACGCGCGTTTCTGAATCGTTTGGGGGCACGGTCAGCCAGTGACAACCCGTGAGCGTTGGACGGATGTCCACCGGCGACCCTGCACGTCAGGAAACGCACGCCGCGCGTTCTGCTGCGTAGCCGCGCAGCCTAACACGCGACGCTCCCGCCGCGCTCTTGACGCAAGTCGTTGCGGGCGGCTAGGCTACGAAGATGGCAGCCTGCGCGATGCGGATAAAGGCTGCGGGCGTTTGCATTGAACGAGCGCCACCGCTGCACATCGTGGCAGTCTTTGACACTGTCCAATAGGCGTTAGACCGCTAGGAGCGTCCGTGAACTCTAAGTGGGTACAACTGCTTGCCCTCTGCGTAGGGCTAGTTGCTGGGTGTCGGAGTGCCCAGGAAGCGGCAAGTGAGCGCGACACTTACGCTGTGTACGCTGCGCTACTGGATTCTTTTCCCGCGACTCCGACACATCCTCTTCGAGTGAGCGCAAGTACATGGCCGTTTGTGCCCGCGCGACTCCTCGGCGACACGACCGCACTCTATCGGGGCATCGCGGAAGACACGGGGGTCGGACAGCCATTATTGCATCTGTTTGATAGTCTCAATGCAAGCACCGTCAACCTTCGCGCAGGCTTCTCACAGGCGTCGCTAATTCATCTGGTGTCTGATACAATACGGCTGAGTAGCTCCGGTGTAGTGGGACTGTCGCGCGTCGCCTTCGCTCACGACCGAGGACGCGCTCTCGTCGCTGTTGTGCAAACGTGTAAGCCGGATTGCTCGTGGTGGGCCCTATACCTTGTCATGCGAGAGCACGGCAAATGGCGCACTGCCCGACGCCTCATGTTAGGCACCTCTTAGCAGCGGCCTAACGTGCGTTGGAGCAGACGGGCGAACGGAAGACTGCTCGCTTCGCTCGCTTCTATTGATTCGCCCGCAGCTCAACTGGGGCGTTAGCCAGCGAGTCGGGCGACAATCGAGGCTTTCGCATAGATTGAGTTTCATCTCCATCACGAGCCGCGCTATGGGCCACACCGCTAAAGACCTGCTCCGCGAGACCGTCGAGAAACTTCCAGCCGACGCGTCGGTCGAAGACGCCATGGAACGCCTCTACTTCCTCTCGAAAATCGAGCGCGGCCTCCAGCAGGCTGATGCCGGGCAGACTTTCAGTCACCAGGAAGCCAGGCTCCGCCTCGGTTTGTGACCGAGATCCGCTGGACGCTCCAAGCGGTGGAGGATCTCACCGCCATTAAGGAGTTCATTGGACGGGACTCGCCGGCGCACGCTTTGGGCGTCGTCGAACGGCTCTATGCGTCGATTGATCAACTGCGACAGTTTCCCGAATCAGGCCGCGTCCTCCCCGAGCGGCCGAAGTTTCGTGAACTTGTTCGTACCCCGTATCGCATTGTCTATCGATATGTCGACGAAGTCGTCCAGATACTTACGGTGTTTCACGCCACGCGACCGTTTTCTGGTTCAAGTTGATCAAGGCGCAGGCTAACGTGGCGGTGCAGCAGTCAGCCGATCTGCGGAATGCTCGCTGCGCTCGCTTGCTGAATTCGGCTGCAGCTGAACTTGGGCGTTATGCAGCTGCATAAGCATGGCTGGACAGAGCATGTACGTTGTATGTACATTGCCAGATGGCCGATCTGGCATTTACCTGGGATCCAGCGAAGGCCCGCGCCAACCTTGCGAAACACGGAATCAGCTTCGACGAGGCTGAGACGGCGTTCTCAGACGACAACGCCATCGTTCTTCCCGACCCGGAGCACTCGGCGAGGGAGGAGCGGTTCCTCCTCATCGGCCTGAGCGTGGCTCTCCGGGTATTGGTCGTTGTCCATTGCGAGCCCGATGTCGGCGGCGCGATTCGCCTGATCTCGGCTCGGCGCGCCACTCGCTCTGAGCGTGGCCAGTATGCCACGCGGTGGAAATGATGCGAAAAGAATACGATTTCTCGAAGGGCAAGCGAAATCCCTACGCCAAGCAACTGAAGCAGTCCGTCACCATGCGCGTGGATCGGACAACGCTTGAGTACTTCAAGGGCTTGGCGGGCGAGTTGGATGTGCCCTACCAGACGCTGATCAATTTGTACCTGCGAGACTGCGCGTTGACTGGCCGTCGGCCCGCCATGAGCTGGCGACCATCTCGGTCGGGCGCTGCATAACGTGCGTTGAAGCTGACGAGCAGGCTGTGGAAGCTCGCTGCGCTCGCACTGGTATGATCTGCTCGCAGCTTAACTCAAGCGTTAGCCCGCCACGTAATCAAACGCGAGACTACTATGCTGTAGGTTCTCGTCGCCGCGATAGATCGCCTGCCCCGATGGCTGCGGCCTCCAGCGATCGGAGCGATCTTGCTAGGCGCGATCGTCTCATTGCGCGTGGTCTTCCAGATTCCTACGCTAAGCGCGCATCCTGCGCTGATCGGCTCCGCATTGGGCGTGAT
>JBKJKH010000388.1:0-7684 GCA_046597595.1 Gemmatimonadaceae bacterium | reverse complement strand
GAGCACCACGCCGTGCGCGAGCAGTTCCTGCTTGACGCGGCCGGTGTTCGCGTCCGGCAGGTCGATCTTGTTGATCGCGACGATGATCGGCACGCCGGCGTTCTTGGCGTGCGAGATAGCCTCGATCGTCTGCGGCATGATACCGTCGTCAGCTGCGACGACGAGAACGACAATGTCCGTGACCTGCGCACCACGCGCCCGCATGGCGGTGAACGCCTGGTGGCCCGGAGTGTCGAGGAACGTGATGCTCCCACCACCTGGCAGGACAACGTTGTACGCGCCGATGTGCTGGGTGATACCGCCCGACTCGCCGGCGACGACGTTCGCCTTGCGGATGAAGTCGAGAAGCGAGGTCTTGCCGTGGTCGACGTGACCCATGATGGTGACGACTGGTGGGCGCGGCGCGAGATCTTCCGCCTTGTCGACGACCACTTCGCTTGCCGCCTCGGCCTGATACTCCTCCTCCCGGACGGCCTGGAAGCCGAACTCGCTCGCGATCAACTCGATCTGGTCGAAGTCCAGCCGCTGGTTGATCGTGACCATGAAGCCCAGGTTCTTGAACGCGAATGCAACGATTTGCGTCGCGGGCACCTTGAGGGTGTCACCGAGTTCATTGACGGTAATGAACTCGTTGACGCGCACGGTCTTCCGCTCGCGTTCCGCGTCGGCGGCACGCAGCGCCTCCGCTTCCTCACGCGTGCTTGCGTCGAAGCGACGCGCACCGGCGCCGCGGCGCTGCGGCGCGCCACGGAGCGACGTCATGACCTTCGAGATGTTGTCCGTGACCTCCTGCTGGTCCACGGCGCCACGCTTGCCCTTCTTGCCACGACGCCCTGCGGGTCCAGCGGCGGCGGCGGGCGTTGGACTACTCTGCTGGCCGGGCTTCCGCTCATCCCGACGCGACGTCGTGGCACCACCAGGCGCTGCGGACGCAACAGGCCGCGGCGGCATGAAGGGCGAGCCACTCGCGATTGGACGCGGGCGCGGCGCGCCCGGCACCACTGCGCGAGGCCTCGGCGAGGATGGCCCGCCGTGCATCGAGGGAGCAGTGGTTCCGCCCGCGTGGTGCGCGGTCGGGGTGGGGCGCTCGGACTGCGGTGAGGACGACTGCGTCTGCACCGGTGCAAAATCGGCGTCGCGATCGACTGGCGCTTCGACACGCGGCTCAACGCGCGGCTCAACGCGCGGCTCGGGCCGTGGCTCGTGACGAACGGGTGCCGCCGGCTCGACGGCCGGAGGCCGTACGACTTCGCTCTCGGCCGCGCGCTCCATGACGGGTGCGACCTCGACAACCTCGGGCTCCGGGGGCGCTTCCGCCTTGCGACGACGGCGAACGCCCGCGGCGGGCGCCTCCTCCGGCGCGGGCTCGGGCGGTGGCGCGGCCGCCTCCTTGACGGGCGCCGCGCTGCGCCGACGACGCGTCGGTGCTGCGGCTGCCGTCTGCTTCTCCGCACGCGCGCGCTTTTCACGCTCCCAGCGGGCGCGCACGCGCGCCACCTGGTCGTCAGAGAGTGCCGAGAGATGGCTGCGCACTGGCACGTCCATCGAGCGCAGGAGGTTGATGACCTCCTCGCTCGTGATGCCGAATTCGCTTGCCATGTCGTTGACTCGAAGCTTGCTCAAACCGCCTCCTCGTCGGCCACTGGGGCCGGTTGCGTATCACTTTCTTCGCGACGCAGCGCGTCGCGAATCCCTTCTGCGAGACGGGGATCGAGTATCCCGATCACCGCCGTCGCCTCCCGGCCTGCAATCGCGCCAAGCGATGCCGCCGAGAACCCACTGCTGGTGCGCACGCCCTTCGCGCGCAGCAGCGGAACGATCTTGTTCAGGCTGTTCGAAGACGCATCGTCCGCGACGACTGCGTGCGCGAGCGTGCCCTTTCGTGCCGCCTCCCGTGCCTGCTCAACACCCACCACCGCGGTGCGTGCACGGATGCCCAGGCCCAGCAGGCCCAGCACCCGCTTCTCCGCCCGCGGGTCCATCGTCAGGCGGCCGGCTCCTCGCCGCCCGCGTCGGCGGATGCCGCCTCTTCCGCCCCTTCTTCCGTCAGTTCATTCAGGATGGCCATGACGCGCTCGGCTTCGGCAGCACCGATGCCGGGCAGCTTGAGCAAGTCTTCCTGTTCGAGGTCGATGATGTCATTCAGTGTACGGAAGCCGACGCTGTCGAGCGCCTGCACGATCGTCGGCTCCAGCCCGATTGCAGCGAGCGCGATATCGCCTGCCTCGTCACGCTCTTCGGGGAGGGGCGCGAAGAGTGGCGCATCGCCTCCCTTCTCCAGCCATTCGCGGCTCGAGTAGAGGTCGATCTTCCAGCCAGTCAGCTCCGAGGCAAGGCGTACGTTCTGGCCGTTGCGGCCGATCGCCAGGGAAAGCTGATCCTCGTCCACGACCGCCTGGATCGTGCGCGTCGCGGGATCGCTGAAGACGCGCGCAACCTTCGCGGGCGCGAGTGCCAGGCGCGCGAAGCGCTCCGGATCGGCCGACCACGGGACAATGTCGATGCGCTCGCCGCCGAGTTCATTCACGACCGCCTGCACGCGCGAGCCCTTTACGCCCACGCACGCGCCCACCGGATCGATTGCGTCGTCGCGTGACCAGACCGCGATCTTGCTGCGGCTTCCGACTTCGCGTGCTGCGGCGCGAATCTCGACGATCCCCTGCTGGATCTCGGGAACTTCGAGCTTGAACAGCGCCTGCACAAACAGCGGGTCGGAGCGGCTGAGGATAAGACGCGGACCCTTGGGCGTCTCCTCGACGCGCTTGAGTACGGCGCGCATGGTCTCGCCCTGATGATAGTGCTCGCGGTGATTCTGCTCGCGATACGGGACGATGGCCTCGGCCTCGCGGAACTTGTGGAGCATGATCACCAGTTTCCCGCGCTCGATCTGCTGGACTTCGCCAGAGAGCAGTTCGCCGACCTTGTCGGAGAATTCGTCGCGGATGCGGGTCCGTTCTCCTTCGCGGACGCGCTGGATGATGCGCTGCTTCGCAGCCTGGACGGCGGACCGGCCGAACTCGGCGAATTCCACTGGGCGTTCGAGCGTATCCCCGACCTCGAATTCCGGATCCTCGTACCGGGCTTCCTCGAGAGAGATTTCGCGCGCGGCATCCTCAACGGTCTCAACGACCGTCTTGAGCAGCACGATCTTGATACCGCCCTTGTTTTCGTCGATCTCGACTTCGGCCTGCACCGTGGGCCCGTACTTCTTTGCGGCCGCGGCGAGGATGCCGTCCTGGAGCAAGCCATGGAGCTCCGAGCGATCCAGCTGCTTGGAGTTCGTCAGCTCGCGAATCGCAGCGAGGATTTCTGCCGACCCTACCATCCAAGACTCCTGTTAACGTGGCCAATGGAACGCGAGCCGGGCGTCGGTGACGTCGGCGAGCGGGACGCGGTGATCGCCGCGCTTGTCGCGCAGCAGGACTACCTCGGCTCCCGCCTCTCCTTCAAGTCCAACGATTTCGACTTCGAAGCGCCCGTTCAACGCGGCGCTGTTCACGTTTGCCCGGCTGCCGATGAACCGGCGCCACTCGGCCGCGGTGCGCAGCGGCCGTTCGACACCGGGAGAAGAGACTTCCAGTACATAACGGGAGCCGATCAGCTCAATCGCGTCGAGCCGCGCCTCGATGGCACGACTCGCTTGCGAGCAGTCCGCGACGGTCACGGCTTCCCCGTCGCGCCGCTCCATGCGGATGTCGACGAGGGGACGTGACTTGGTGCCGCGGGTCTGCATCTCGACGAGATCATACCCAAGCGAGTCAAGTTCGCCCAACACAAGGGCTTCCAGCTCAGGCTTCATGTTCTGTCGAGACGAGCGACCGACCCCCCTAGAATAAAAAAATGTGGGGAGCATCCCCCACATCCGTCACTGCCCTCTTCAGGGCGGCAACAACCTCTAATGTAGACGCCTCCGGAGGGTGAGTCAAGGCAAACCGGTGACAGCGATCACGCCGATCTGTCGCCCTGAATCGCCGGCACGATGCGAGAAAAAGCGGTTATTGTCGCAGCGTGTGCACTGCTGCGAGACGAACACCCGAGACACTCCCGCTGCGTTGAGCTGCGCCGTGAGCACGGCCCTGACATCGATGGCCTGTGGCGCAGTCACGTGACGGCCGGTCAAGGCGAGATGGACTTCAGGACCGACCTCGTAGCACGTCCCGCAGATGGACGGTCCGAGTGACGCGAACAGGTCGGACGGCTCCAGCCCCTTCTCGACAAAGCGGGCGATTCCTGCGTCGACGATCCGCGCAGCCGTGCCACGCCATCCGGCGTGCAATACGGCCACGGCGCCCGAGGGATGGGCGAGGAACACTGGTGTGCAGTCGGCGACGCTCACGGCAAGGGCGAGGCCCTGCTGCGTCGTGAAATGACCGTCTGCCGCATCGCCACGCAGCCAACCCGCCCACTCGCTCTCGTACGTGAGAACGGTCGCGCCGTGGACCTGCCCGCTGTTCGCCATCCGTGTCGCCGCTGGAGCGAGTGCGCCGCGGAGACTCCCCCAACGCGCGATCACCTCGCCGGCCGGATCGTTTCCCGCCAAGCCGAAAGTACCGGCCTGGCGGGTCGTCGTGAAACCGAGAACTCCCGGCGGAAGCCCCTCCGCACGTTCGTGCGGAATGCCGGGTGGCATCACACGTTGCGGCGGTCGTCCACGCGCTTGATGGATGCGCCGAGCGCGTTGAGCCGCTCGTCGATGCGCTCGTATCCCCGCTCGATCTGGCCGACGTTATCGATGATGCTCGTCCCGCGCGCGCACATGGCGGCGAGCAGCATCGCCATTCCCGCGCGGATGTCGGGCGACTCCACACGCGCCGCATGCAGCCGCGACGGTCCCGCCACGAGGGCGCGGTGCGGATCGCACAACACGATGCGCGCGCCCATCCCGATCAGCTTGTCCACGAAGAACAGCCGCGATTCGAACATCTTCTCGTGGATCAGGACAATGCCTTCACACTGCGTCGCCGTCACGAGTACGATGGACATGACGTCGGCCGGGAACGCTGGCCACGGCTGGTCCTCGATCTTGGGGACGTGCCCGCCGATGTCGGATTGGATGCGCCGCTCCTGCTCCGCGCTGACAATGAGGTCATCGCCCTCGATGTTGACCGAGATGCCGAGTCGCGCAAACCCGAGCAGCATCGACCGCAGGTGCTCCACACCCGCGTGCTCGATGCGGATGTTCGACTCCGTCACCGCCGCGAGTCCGATAAACGATCCCACCTCGATGTGATCCGGACCGATGGTGTGCTTGCCCCCCCGCAGCTTCGTCCCGCCGTAAATAGTGAGGGTGTTGGTCCCGACCCCCTCAATGTGCGCGCCGAGCGTGATCAGGAAATGGCACAGATCCTGGACGTGCGGCTCGCACGCCGCGTTGCGGAGGACGGTGACGCCCTTCGCTGCCACGGCCGCCGTGATCGCATTCTCCGTGGCGGTGACGCTCGGCTCGTCGAGGAACACGTCGGCACCGCGCATGCCTTTCGTGGTCAGGTGATAGCTGTCGTCCGCATCGTAGACCACGCCGAGGCGTTCGAGTGCGAGGAAGTGGGTGTCGACGCGGCGGCGGCCGATGACGTCCCCTCCCGGCGGCGGCAGCGTGATTTCCCCGCAGCGGGCGAGGAGCGGCGCCGCGAGGAGGATGGACGCCCGGATGCGCGCGCAGAGCTGGCGATCGAGGTCGGTGGCGCGCAGTTCCTTCGCATGAATGCGAAGGGAGTTGCGGCCGGTCCATTCGATTTCGGCGCCGACGGTCCCGACGAGTTCCACGAGCGTCTCGATGTCCCTGATGCGGGGGACGTTGTCGAGAAACACAGGCTCGTCAGTCAGGAGCGCAGCGCAGACGATGGGCAGCGCCGCGTTCTTGTTTCCTGAAGGACGTATCGTGCCGTTGAGGCGGGTGCCGCCCTCAACAATGAACTGCACTGCTGGTGCCATGTAAGCCGGATGAAGGTCGCGCGAAGGATGGTTGGTTGCGTACGAGCGGGTCAAGCGCACGAGGCGGAATGATCGCGCAATTGCTTGACACCTACGAATGAGTCCGGTTACGATCCCGCGTGGGGAGGTGTGGCCCCGCCCTTGCACCATCCTCGACTGATTAGGCCGGTAACCGGCGACGGCCGGAAGGGCACACTCCAACAGCGAACGAATGATCGACGCTTTGACGCTGGCGGGTCAGCTGCTGGTGCAGGCCGCGGCGTTTCCCGATACCATCGTGACGCGCACGGTCTCCGCCGATCGCGGGTGGTTCGAGACGGTGACCAGCATTGCCAGCGGACTGATGTCCATCGCGCTGCTGGTGCTGACGGCGTTCATGGTGCCGGCGGCGTACAACTTCCGCAACACCCACAAGAAAGTGAGCGAGCTGCTCGACCGCGTCTACGGGGATATCAACCCGCTCATGCGGCATGCGAGCTCGATTGCGGACAACGTGGATTACGTCGCCACGGCCGTGCGGACCGATATCCAGCAGGTGCGGCGCACCGTGCAGCTTGCGAACGAGCGGCTGCTGGAGGCCGTCGCGGCGACCGAACAGCGGGTGCAGGAGTTCAATGCGCTCCTGACGCTCGTGCAGCAGGAAGCGGAGAACACGTTTGTGGCGGCGGCATCGACGGCGCGCGGAGTGCGTGCCGGCGTGACGTCGTTCAAGGAAGACCTGGAAGACGATCTTCGGCCGGACGACCGCGCGCTCAGCGCGCAGCTCGCCGAAATGGAACTGGCAGACGCACTCGAACAACACGAGGAAGACATCGATGGCTACGACGACACGACCGCGCCCGACGGCTCGGAGCGCCCGCGGATCCGCACGCGGGGCCCAGGACGGTTTACGTGATACCGAATACGACCTGCTCACTGCGGCGCTGATCGGAGCGGCGGTCGGTGCGGGAATCACCATCCTGCTCCATCACCTCCCGGGCGGGAGTGACGGAGGATTGCTCGAGCGGTTTGGCAAGCGCGGTGACTCGATGGTCGAGCGCAGCGCACGACGCGGGCGAAAGTGGGGCGCGGACAAGCTTGATGACGTGGGCGAGCGCGTGGACGGCGCGAAGGAAGCCCTGCGCGACGCAGTGGAGCGCGAAGTGGTGCGCGGCGTTCGCCGCGCGGTGCTTCGCCAGCGGAAACGCTTCGGGCTGTAGCTCGGCGGCGCTGGCGCTCCTGGCGCTGGCGCTGTTTCCGTCCGACGCATGGGCCTGGACGCCGGGGACACACATTTTCCTCGGTGAGGCCGTGCTTCGCAGCACCGAGCTCCTGCCGTCCGGTGTGGCCGAGCTGCTGCGCGCCTTTCCCTACGATTTCCTGTACGGGTCGATCGCGGCGGACACGAGCATCGCGAAGAAGTATGCGCCGGCAGGCCGCCACTGTCATTCGTGGAATGTGGGGCTGGAGATTCACGACCGCGCGCGGGATGAACCCCTGCGCGCGTTTTCGTTAGGCTACCTCGCGCACCTCGCGGCAGACGCAGTCGCGCACAACTGGTACGTGCCGAAACAGCTCGCGATCACGTCGAGCACTGCCGCGCTCGGCCACAGTTACTGGGAGAGCCGGTTCGAGACCCACCTGGGCGATAAATTTGCGCGCCGGGCGCGCGAGGTCACCCTTCTCGATCATGCGAAATCGGACGAGCATCTCGACCGCATCCTGAGCCCGACGTTGTTCAGCACACCGACCAATCGGCGCATCTTCCGCGGCA
>JBKJKH010000383.1:0-3293 GCA_046597595.1 Gemmatimonadaceae bacterium | reverse complement strand
CGACGCCGTTCACCTGCGGCATGTCGACGTCGAGCAGGATCAGGTCCGGATTCGTCTCCTCGAGGCGCTGCCAGAATTGAAACGGATCCTGCAGGGTAACGAGCCGCAGGCCAAGGGGAGGGAGGAGTGCTTCCAACATCGCGTGAATCTGCGGGTCGTCGTCCACCGCGAGCACGGTGCCTTCGCTTCCGCGCGCCTCAGCCCATACGGCTTCGATCGCATCGACCAGCGCGCTCGGAGGAACGGGCTTTTCCAGGCACCGCCGTGCCCCTCGGCGCGCGACTTCGACGCGACTCTGCACGCCGGCCGCGTCCATGGTCACGATTGCCGGAATGGGGGGCGACTGTTCCTGCAGCATGCCGAGGAATTCGAGCGCGTCGGCGTTCCCTTCGCCGGCTTCGAGGTCGATCACTACCATGTCGTGTCGCCGCGTCGCGACTGCTGTTCGCGCCGCGGCAATCGATGCTGCTTCCACCGTCGCGAAACCGCGCCCCTCCGCTTCCATCGTGATGCGTTCCCTCATCGCCGCATCGCCATTGACGATCAGCAGCGTCGGCCGGCTCGCTGGCAAGGCGTCGGGCTCGGGTGCGACGAAGGCCTGGGGCGATCCCTCGAGATCGGTGCGCAACTGCACCAGCAGCTCCGAAAGCGCCACCACATCGAGCGTCGCGAGGTTCTGCGACGCGAACTGGCGCTCCAGGTCGCGCGCGATCGTCGACGCCCGGGGGAATCCGAACGTGCCGGACGACCCCGCGAGCTTGTGCGCCTCGCGTTCGGCGGTTTCGCGGATGTCGTCCGTGAGGCGATTCTCGAGGAGCGCGATCACCGCCGCATCCAGCTGGTCCACGCGCCCAAGCGTGGTGTCCCGAAAGCGGAGCCAGATCTCGTGGAGACGTTCGGCCGGGCTGCGCGACGCGCTGCCCTCCGTCACGCGGTCGCCAGCTCGTCAGGTACCGGAACAGTCTGCTGAATCACGATGTGTCGGGGATAGGCGCCAGTGCCGCTACTACTATAAGATCCAGCGATGCTGCTTTCCATGCGCACCGCAGAGGATTCACGTTCCCGGCCACGGCGCGTGAGGCGCTGTCCCGCTGCCGCCCTGGCCCTCATCATCCTGGCTGCCCTTCCGGCATACGCGTTTGCCCAGCGCGATCCGGTTTCGCGCTCGAGCAACAACAGCAATTCCCTCGGCATCGACTATTCCTACGTCACCTTCCAGGGGGACATCGACCCGTGGCAGCAGGCCGCCCTCTCACTCGGCCGTCGCACGAGTCGCGGTATGGTTTTCGGCAGGCTCAATTATGCGAACCGGTTTGCAACATCTGGTCTCCAGGTCGAAGGCGACGCTTACCCGGTGTTGAGCAAGCGAACGTATGCGTACCTCAATGCGGGCTACTCGCGGTCATCGATCTTTCCTGAATGGCGGGTTGGCGGTGAGCTCTTCACCAGTCTCCCCCGCGCATGGGAAGCATCACTCGGCTTCCGGCAACTCAGGTTCGGCGGACCACCGGTCACGTTGCTGACCGGCTCGGCCGGCAAGTATCATGGAAACTACTGGTATTCCGTCAGGCCGTACCTGAGAAAAGCATCGAATGGTTACTCGAAGTCGGCGAACCTGACGACGCGCCGGTACTTCGCGGATGCGGACAATTACTTCGGTGCACGAGTCGGCTATGGCAGCACGCCGGGCGACCCGCGCGACCCGAGCGAACTCGCGCGGAGTAACACTATCAGCATGGGCGTGCATGGGTCGCGGACCGTGCGGCCGCGGACCATCGGCACGTGGTTGTTCAGCTATGACCGGGAGGAGCCGATCCCCGACCGGTTCCGGAACCGTTGGGAGTTCATGGCCGGCGCGAAGTTCCTGTACTGAGAGAACAGGGAACAGGGAACAGGGAACATCGTCTCAACGCTCCGTCCAAAGCGCCGGCGCCCTGTTGCTGGCAGTTTCGGCTCAAAGATCCTCGAGCAACCGGGATGCGGCAATCGCATGGATTTTTGGTGCCAACGGAAATGAGGCCGTGCCCGCGTGGACCACGTCCAGCCGATCGAGTGCCAGATCTGCGAGTGCCGAGCGCATGGATGGCGTGATGGCCGGGGCAGTGGTGCGCTTGAACTCGAATCCTCGGCGGCGCGTCCCGTCCACCACCAGCAGATCCAGCTCGGCCCCGGCGTGCGTCGCCCAGAAGAAACACTGCTCTTTCCGCGCGCCGAGCCGGTCGATCACGGTTTCCAGCATGAACCCTTCCCACGACGCCCCGACTTTCGGATGCCCCTCGAGCTGGGTGAACGACTGGATGTCGAGGAGCGCATGCAGGAGACCGCTGTCCGCGATATACACCTTCGGGGCCTTGACCTGCCGCTTGGAGAGATTCGCATGATAGGGCCGCAGGGTTCGCACCATGAAGGTGTTGACGTTACCAGGCACTGGCACGAGGCGGACAACGTCATGTTGGACCTGATCCCGCAAGCAGCTCGTGCGAGACGGACACCTCATCCGAGGCGCGCTTGCTCGCCGACGGTTCCTGAGCATCGCAGAACTTCCACCAAGCACCGCGAGGGCCATTGCGGTCAAGGCGACGCCGCACTTCATGCGACCTCATTGAGTCCCCTGCGTCTACCACTTCCAGCCACCCGGTAGCGCGTGTTTAAGTAACAGCACAGTGGAGAAGAAGGTCCGAGCTTCGCGCGCGACGGCCGACAGCTCGCGGGTCCGGGCACGGTCGACAACCGCGAGCAGCCCGCTCAGAACGTTAGCGACGCGGCAACGCGCACACCGAGGCCTCCGGTGGGAGCCACGCTCACGCCGGCATTGCCACCGACGCCTCGAACCGTGGACCAGCCTTCCCGCTGTCGCGAGCCGCTGTACACGCCGATGCCACCACCGATAACCCCGCCGAATACGCCACCGATCGCCCCGCGCACCGTTTGCTCCAATACTTTGAGACAGAAGGAAGGTTCAGCGCAGGTGGGCTGCGTGGAAGTTGCGGCGCCGATCAGGGCGCCTGCGGCGACGCCGGCAACGAAACCGATTGCTCCGTTCCGCAACTTCTTCGTGCGCATGCCGCGACTCGTCTCGAGGCGAGCCACCTCAAACACCGCCAACGTTCGGACGGTCGCACCGGAGTCCGGAGCCAGCACGAGGCTGTCCGCGCGCTGCGCGACGATGCGTCCCGTGAGCCGTTCGTTACTCGTGGTCGTGACCCGAATGCGTGTACCGGCGGCCTGCGCCTCGGCCTCGGCCACTGGCGGCGCAAGGACGACGAGGGTGGCGACGGCGAGCAGCACAGCTA
>JBKJKH010000049.1:0-12016 GCA_046597595.1 Gemmatimonadaceae bacterium | reverse complement strand
GTGGCCCGACATCGCGCGCGGTGTCATCGCGCGGTCGCCGTATGCCTGGATCTTCTTCGTCGCATACCTGCTGATCGCGACGTTCATGGTATTGAACCTGTTCATCGCGGTGGTCGTGAACGCGATGCAGTCCCAGGTCACGGAAGACCTCAAGGGCGAGGGAGAGGCGCACACCCGGTTGATCCTCGAAGAAGTGCGCGCGTTGCGGCAGGATATCGAAGCGCTGCGCAAGCCCTCCCCGACATGACCGCCGGATTGTCCGGGCGGACCACGTTTACCAAGAAGGCACACGTCGCATGATCTGGATCTGGGCAGGATTTATCGGGTTTGTCCTCCTGATGTTGGCACTGGACCTCGGCGTCTTTCACCGCGAAGCCCATGTCGTCAGCGTCAAGGAGGCCGTTGCCTGGTCCGCCGTGTGGCTTGCCATGGGATTGACCTTTGCCGTGTTCGTGTACTTCGCCTACGAGGGGAAGTGGCTTGGCATTGGCACCGTGGTCGACGCTGTCGACGGATTGGTGAACAGCGGCGCAACGGCAACGGAGAAGTACCTGACCGGCTACGTCGTCGAGAAGTCGCTCAGCGTCGACAACATCTTCGTGATCGCGATGATATTCAGCTTCTTCGCGGTTCCGGCACTCTACCAGCATCGCGTGCTGTTCTGGGGCATCCTTGGCGCCCTGGTACTGCGCGGCGTGATGATTGGCGTTGGAGCGAAGCTGATCGCGGAGTTTCACTGGGTGCTGTACATCTTCGCCGCCTTCCTGATCCTGACGGCGATCAAGATGCTGTTCCTCAAGACGGAGAGCACTGATCCCAACACGAACGTCGTGATCCGGTTGACGCGGCGCTTCTTTCCCGTGACCGCGAGGTTCCACGGCGAACACTTCATGGTTCGTGCGGGTGCGCCCGAGTCCCACGAGGCGGAGTTTCCCGGGGCACCCTCAATCCCGGACGAGGTTGTTGAGAAAGCGCTGCCAGGAACGCTGCTTCTCACGCCTCTGGCCATGGCACTTGTCATGGTCGAGACGACCGACCTGATATTTGCAGTCGACTCGATCCCGGCCATCTTTGCCATCACGGCCGATCCCTTCCTGGTATTTACCAGCAACGTGTTTGCAATCCTCGGCCTGCGATCGCTCTACTTCGCGCTGGCCGGGATGGTGGAGAAATTCCGGTACCTGAAGGTATCGCTCGCTCTCGTCCTGCTGGTCGTAGGCGTCAAGATGGTTCTTGCCGAATGGCTGAAGCTCGTGCTCGGGAGGCACTTCAACCTGTACCTGCTGACGGTGGTGCTCGGCATCCTCGCAGGTGGGGTAATCGCTTCGATGATAGCTGAGCGCAAAAGCATGCGGGGCCAGGTGACATGACAGCATACGCGACGGGCGCGACGTGACTGACTGTCGCGCTATATTACCAGCAACCCTCATGAGAGTCTGCATGAATCCGAATGACCCGACACGCCGGACATTTCTGCGCCATGCAAGCCTCGGCGCCTTCGCTGTTGCGGGAGGATTGGTTTCTTCACGAGCCCATGCCGCAGACGGTGAGACAGCCAACCTTACGCCTGAGCAGGCGTTAGCCCGGCTCAAGAAGGGAAACGCGGATTTCCTCGCCGACAAACCGTCGACCAAGGAATCGCGCAATCATGCGCGGAGGCTGGAAATCGCGCGCGGCCAGGTGCCGTTCGCAATACTCGTCGGCTGCTCCGACAGCCGCGTCTCGCCTGAGTTGCTGTTCGACGCGGGACTCGGTGAGTTGTTCATCGTGCGCAATGCCGGCAATACGGTCGACACCGTGGCGCTCGGCAGCATCCAGTACGGCGTGCAGGTGCTGGGCGCGCCGCTCATCATTGTGCTCGGTCATGAACGGTGCGGCGCCGTTGAAGCTGCGCTGTCCGTGGTGGAGAAGCAGACGATCTACCCGGGCAGCATTGGGCAGATGGTGGAGCCCATCATCCCCGCCGTTCTCAAGGCAAAAAGCACGGGCGTCCTGAAAGGGGAAGCACTGCTCCACGCGGCTGTGCGCGAGAATGTGCGTCGCATAGTGACCCGGCTTCGCACGTCCGAGGTTGCGTTCCTCCCACCACTGCGCGATGGGAAGCTCCGCGTTGTCGGCGCGCAGTATGACCTGGACGACGGCAAGGTCGACTTTTTCATGGAATGAGGCGGCCGAGGATTCTGCGGAACGTCAGATAGCGCCGACTGTCAGGGGATTCGACTGAGGCTCGACAACCAGGACACTCGACAACCAGGACGCTGGCAGCGCTGCGCCGCAACTCGTAGCTTTGCGGCGCATGTCCGTCCTCCCAGCTCGCCTCTTCGAGGCCCTGTCCGACCGGTACCGAATCGAGCGTGAGCTCGGCGCGGGCGGCATGGCGACGGTCTATCTCGCGCACGACCTGAAGCATGACCGCAAGGTCGCGCTCAAGGTGCTGAAGCCGGAACTCGCCGCAGTGCTGGGCGCCGAGCGGTTCGTGGTAGAGATCAAGACGACCGCAAGCCTGAGCCATCCGCACATCCTGCCGCTGTTCGACTCCGGCACGGCCGACGGCTTCCTCTATTACGTGATGCCGTACGTCGAGGGGGAGACGCTGCGCGCGATGCTCGACCGCGAGACCCAACTCGCCGTCGATGATGCAGTCCGCATCGCGATGAACGTCGCCGACGCACTGGACTACGCGCACCGCCACGGTGTCGTCCACCGCGATATCAAGCCGGAAAACATCCTGATGCACGACGGCCGGCCGGTGGTGGCCGATTTCGGCATCGCGCTCGCGGTGAGCGCCGCGGCTGGCGGTCGCATGACGGAGACGGGTCTTTCGTTAGGCACGCCGCACTACATGAGCCCCGAGCAGGCCACGGCCGAGAAGGAGCTGACCGGTCGCAGCGACATCTACTCGCTGGCGAGCGTGTTGTACGAAATGCTGACGGGCCAGCCGCCGCACATCGGCGCCACGGCGCAGCAGATCATCATGAAAATCATCGCCGAACCCGCCGAGTCGGTGACGAAGTACCGGAAGTCCGTGCCCGCGCACGTTGCGGCGGCGGTAGGGAAGGCGCTGGAGAAGGTGCCGGCGGACCGATTCTCGAGCGCGAAGGCCTTTGCTGAGGCGCTGGCGAATCCGGCGTTCGCGACGGGAACAATCGGGGCGCATGCGCACGCGCGCCACGACGCCCGCGGTGTTTCACGGCGCACGTTCATGCTCACCGCGGCCGCAGCCGCGCTCGCGCTCATCGCCGCGGTGTGGGGATGGATGCGACCCGCTCCGCCGGTCGAGGTTTCACGATTCGGCATTGTGCTGCCGGACAGCCAGGCGCTCAGTTCGGGCAACGCGTCCCGCCTTGCGGTTACGCGCGACGGTCGCACCATCGTCTACGTCGGTGAGGGAACCGGTGGCCGGCGTGCGCAGCTCTACCTCCGCCGATGGGACCAGCTCGCCGTTGAACCGATCCCCGGCACTGAGGGCGCGATCAATCCGGCCTTTTCTCCTGACGGAAAGAAGATCGCGTTCGTGAGTGGTTCACCTCGCGCATTGAAGGTGGTTACACTCGGGGGCGGACCGGCCCAGGCGTTGACCGACTCGCTGGTGGACCTGGGAGGCGTGTCGTGGAGCACGGACGGCTACATCTATTATGATGCGCACCTCGAGGGTGACGGGCTCGCGCGCATCCGCGAAGCCGGGGGGAAGCCGGAAATCGCGAGCCGTCCAGCCGACGAGAACGAGTCATGGCACAGCGCGCCCTGGGCGCTGCCTAACGGCAACGGCGTGCTGTTTTCTATCTCGCGAGCGCGCGGCACCAACCCGTTTGACGTCGGCGTCCTCGACACGCGCACGGGTACGCACCGGATGCTCCTGCGAGGCGTCGCGGCGCGCTACGCCGAGACGGGGCACCTGCTCTATTTGACGGAGGGTGGTGCGCTC
The DNA here is from genome assembly GCA_046597595.1 of Gemmatimonadaceae bacterium. Lineage (GTDB taxonomy): Bacteria > Gemmatimonadota > Gemmatimonadetes > Gemmatimonadales > Gemmatimonadaceae > JBKJKH01. Next base: position 8,091 of record JBKJKH010000049.1, on the reverse strand, counting down.
ATGGCAATCCGCTTCGACGCGGATCGCCTGACGACGTCGGGCGACGCCGTGGCCATCACCGGCGGCGTCGCGGTGCGGGGCCTGGGTCGCGCTGATGTCGATATCTCGGCGAACGGGACGTTGGTCTATGCCGCGGGCGTGAGCAGCGCGCGGGAACGCGAGTTCCTCTGGGTGTCGCGCACGGGCGCAATGACCGTGATTGATTCCGCGTGGAAGAAGCCAATACTCGGGTCACCCGCGCTGTCGCCGGACGGGCGTTCCCTCGCGGTCGGTGTTGAGAAAGGCGGTGGCTTCGAGGTCTGGGTCAAGCAGCTGGATCGCGGCCCGGCATCCAAACTCGCGGATGCTGGTTTCGGGCCCGCGTGGTCACCCGACGGACGCCAAATCGCATTCTCGGCATCAGGCGGTGTCCGTGTCGGTCCGGCTGATGGCAGCGTGCTGCCGGAGATCCGCTACCCACGCCGCGACCCGTTGACCGGTCTCGAATATTCGCCTGACGGCCGCTGGCTCATCGGGACCTCGGCGGGCGACATCTACGCGCTCCGCACGTCCGGTGATTCGGCGCCCGTGCCACTCGTCAATGGTCCCTTCCTCGATCGCCGCGGGACGATCTCCCACGATGGGCGCTGGCTGGCCTATGAATCCGACGAGAGCGGTCGAAGCCAGGTTTATGTGCGGCCGTTTCCCGATGTGAAGAGGGCGAAACGCCAGGTTTCGGTAGACGGCGGAACCCTGCCCCGATGGTCGCGAGATGGCAGGGAGCTCTTCTTCCTGAACGAATCCCTGGAGATGGTGGCCGTCCCGGTTTCCCTCAGTCCAGCGTTCTCGATGGGCGTCCCACAGCTGCTGTTCAAGGCTGACTTCACGTCGCCACCGAGTGCGTTCGCGGTACACCCGGACGGCAAGCGGTTCCTGATGACTCGACGCGTTGGCAGCCAGCGCGACGTACCGGACCAGTTGATCGTTGTTCAGAATTTCCTCGAGGAGCTGCGCGCCAAGCTGCCGCGATGAGGATCTGTTCTTGAGTGACACGTTGTCGCGGCTCGCCACTGCGCTGATCGACCGGTACAGCATCGAGCGAGAGCTCGGCGCGGGCGGCATGGCGACGGTCTATCTCGCGCACGACCTCAAGCACGATCGCGACGTCGCCATCAAGGTCCTCCACCCCGACCTCGGCGCGGCGTTAGGCAGCGAACGGTTCCTGAGCGAGATCAGGACCACAGCCAGGCTGCAGCATCCGCACATCCTGCCACTGCTCGACTCAGGCGACGCCGGCGGCCTGCTGTACTACGTGATGCCCGTGATCACCGGCGAGACGCTGCGCGCGAAGCTGGCGCGTGAGCGACAGCTTCCCATACAGGACGCGGTGCGCATTGCATGCGAAGTGGCGAGCGCGCTCGACTACGCCCACCGCCAGGGCGTGATCCATCGCGACATCAAGCCCGAGAACATCCTGCTGCACGACGGGCAGGCGCTGGTGGCCGACTTCGGCATCGCGCTCGCCGTGCAGTCCGCTGGCGGGCAGCGGATGACCCAGACGGGACTCTCACTCGGCACGCCGCAGTACATGTCGCCCGAACAGGCGATGGGCGAGAAGACGATCGATGCCCGCACCGACGTCTACGCGTTGGGCGCGGTGACGTACGAAATGTTGGCCGGCGACGCGCCGTTCACCGGATCGAGTGTGCAGGCGATCGTGGCCAAGGTGCTGAGCGAGCGGCCAACGCCACTGCACACGCTACGCGACACGGTGCCGCCGGCCGTAGAGCACGCGGTGTTCACGGCGCTGGCCAAGATCCCCGCCGACCGTTTCGCCACCGCGGCGGAGTTCGCCGCGGCCCTCAGCGATCGCGCGACCGGGATGACGCCCGACGCGGTGTGGCCGACCGGAGACGGTGCTCGAGGAAGGCGCGCGCACTGGCGCGATCCGCTGGTGCTCGGACTCGGGACCGTGGTCATTGCGCTCATCGCCGCGGTGGTGCTCGCGCGACGGGATCGCGATGGCGCTGATCTGTTTCCCATCCGCACGGTACTGACCGCGGACGGCGAAGGTCCAATCGGGCCGGCCGCGCTCTCTCCGGACGGCCATTCCGTTGTCTACTCCGGACAGGCGCGCTCGGGGCGTGGCCGCGTGCTCTACCTTCGGCGGCTCGACCAGCTGACCTCACGCGAGATTGCCGGGACGAACGCGCCGGCGGGAGCGCCGGTCTTCTCTCCCGATGGAAAGTGGGTGGCGTTCATCGCCGGGCGGCGCCAGATCGTGAAGGTCCCCCTCGACGGCGGGGCGCCGGTGACGCTTGGCAACGTCCCGGATTTTGGCGGCATCGACTGGTCACCTAACGGCGATATCGTGGTCGGCGCCGGCATCGATGAGGGACTCGATGGACTGTTCCGCGTGAGCGCGGCCGGTGGACCGCTCACGCCACTCACGAAAGTCGACAGCTCACGCAAGGAGTTGAGCCATCAGTCGCCGCGTGTGCTTGCCGATGGCAAAACGGTCCTCTTCACCGTGTGGTTCGGGACACGCCGGGACGCCCGGATCGCCGTGACATCGCTCGACGATGGCAAGGTGGTGCCGCTCGGGATACTGGGAATCACGCCACTGGGTGTGATCGACGGACAGCTCCTCTACCTGTCGGCGGACGGCGAGGCGATGGCTGTGCCGTTCGACCTGCGTAGCCTGAGTGTTTCCGGCACGCCGACCCCGGTGCAGGGTTCCATCCGTCTCTCGACGGGCGGCGGTTCCGATAACAACGAGGCGTTCCTGTCTCACGAAGGTGGACTCGTATTCCTTCGCGGAAACGAAAACCGGCGCCTGGTGTGGGTCGACCGCTCGGGCGCAACGCGACCTGCAATGGACGCGCAGCACGAGTTCGTTCACGTGCGCCTCTCGCCGGACGGGAAGCAACTCGCAACCGTCATCGTCACAGGTGTGCGACGTGACCTCTGGACTCTCGACCTCGAAGCGGGAACGCTTACGCCCCAAACCAGCAACGGCACCACCCGCAATCCGAGTTGGTCGCCCGACGGACGCCGCATCCTCTATGCGTCAACGCAGAGCGGACGCGCCGCCCTCTGGTGGCATCCAGCTGACGGCAGCGGTCCGTCGGTGATGGCGGCCGTGCCCCGGCACAACCCGTGGTATGTCGACCTCTCGCCGGACGGTCGCACATTCGTCTTCAATGCGCTCTACAACGGCAGCTTCAACCTCGAGCGCGCAACGCTCGATTCGGCGAGCCAGGGACAGGACCTTTCTGCGTCGCCGACCGCCTCGGAGGCTGAAGGACGGTTCTCCCCTGACGGTCGCTGGATCGCGTACCGCTCCGACGAGTCTGGGCGAAACGAGATCTACCTCCGTCCGTCCGCCGGAGTCGGCGGCCGGGTTCAGGTGTCCGTCGGCGGTGGCACGTACCCGGTCTGGGGACGGGAGGGAAGGTCGGTGTTCTATTGGGAGGAGAGTCGGCTGGTATCGGCAATACTCACACGTGATCCGACTCCACGTGTGTTGTCGCGGACTGCGCTCTTCGAGGGTCGCTACGAAAAAGACTTTGACGTGTCGCCGAACGGAACGCGGTTCCTGATGATCGAATCTGAGCGGTCCGGACTCAGCCTGGTGGTGATTCCGCATTGGCGGACTGAACTCCGCCGGCTGGCCGGCGTGACCAATCGATGATGGGGTTGCGACGATTCCCGTTGGTCTGGTTTCTCGCTGCATCGGGCTGCGCGAGTCGCACAAGCATTGCGCCCCTCCCACTGCTGCCGTTCGCGCCGGACTCCGCGCGTGCTGAACGGCTCGCGCCTGGCGTGGTGCACCGGTTTCTCTACACGTCAACCGGCCCCTGGGCGATCCACGTCCTGGATGTGAACCTCGACAGGTGCATCGCCGCGGTTGCAGTGAAGGGCGCGGACAGCGCCGCAGCGCGGATCAAGACGAGCGACATGCTTCGCGATCTCGCGACTCGCTCGGCCGTTCTCGGCGGCGTCAACGCGGATTTCTTTTCGCTCGCGAACGGAACGCCGACAGGCTTGCTGATCGTGAATGGAAGAATGTTGACGCCTCCGTCGGTGCAACCAGTGCTGGCGTTCGACTCCGCGGGCGTGGCGCACATCGCGGTATTCACGATGGACGGCGAACACCTCCAGCCTTTTCGCCCCGCGAACGCGGTGGGGGGCAGGCCGGTTCTCGTTCGCGACAGTGTGCTCATGGCGAACCTGGATAGCGCCGGCGGCGTGTCGTTCGCGTCCCGCCGCCATCCGCGCACTGCCGCAGGGCTCTCCCGCAAAGGGAAACGCGTCCTGTTCGTCGTCGTCGACGGTCGCCAAGCGCCGTACAGCGACGGCATGACCATTCGTGAACTCGCCACGCTCATGCGTGCACTCGGCGCCCGTGACGCACTCAATCTCGACGGTGGCGGTTCGACGACGTTCGTCTACCGCGATCCCGCTGCACCCGGTGAGCTGCGCATGGGGAATCGTCCGTCGGACAAGGAAGGCGAGCGCGCGGTCGGCAATGCGGTGGCAATCGTCCGCCGCTGTCATTAGCCGAATAGTGCAGGCACGTTGATCACCAGCGACTCCGCCGTCTCCTTCGGCGCCCAGGTGAATTGCTCGGCTGCGATCTCGTCGGCGTTCCCCGCGCGCACAATTCTCACGTTCCTTCCTTCGGGATCGATGACCCAGTATTCCGCGACGCCGGCATTGAGATAGAGGTCCCGCTTCTGGACGTGATCACGCCGCCGCGTCGAGCCCGAGAGGACCTCGGCAACGAGAATTGGTGTCGGTGCGTCGTCCCAGCTACCATCGCGATCGGTGTGAGCCTGTCGCACCATGAGGTCGGGCTCAACTTCGGAGCCCTCAAAGCGCATCACCGCGCGCGGATGGTAAACCATGCCGAGGCCGTTGGCCGCGACGAATGGGTCGAGGATTCTGGAGAGTCGCGCAAGGATCGTCTCGTGCTCGTCGGTTGGCGGCGGCGTCACGAAAAGCTCTCCGAGCACCAACTCGTACTTGTTTCCGTCGTCAGGCAGGCTGTGGACCTCCTGCAGGGTCCATTGTTTGGTGCTTGTTGCCATATGCATGCCGGCCCCCTCCTCGTGATCTCATTCCACTGCATGCGCCGAGGTTACGCGAGCGGCGTGAGCTGACGCCACCAATGCAATGCTCACCGGAACAGTCGATTGCCACCGGCTTGTTCTTCCAGCGTACGCTCGGCGGACTGGCCGAGTCAAGCGCAATCTCTCACCTTGTGGAGCCTCGCCTGACGTTCCGCGTGGGCACCGCATCGGAAGACACTACTTCTGGCCGCCCTGGGCGAGCCGGCAACGGTGGTTCCGGTCAACGCGTCGTTGAGGCGTAAGTCAATGAACTGTGGCCAACGAGAATATCACATGCAGTAACTCTTGGTATACCATATGGTTGCCAAGCGCCTGAAAGGCGGCGGGAAGTGCGTCACGTAGAAGCGCCGTCGCGATGTGCACGTACGTCATCACATTGAAGGCAGTCGCGCTTCATATTGTGTGCTCATGTCCGACTTGACCCGCCTGACGACAGCCCTGGCCGACCGGTACGCGGTGGACCGCGAGATAGGCCGAGGCGGGATGGCCACGGTCTACCTCGCGCGCGACGTGAAGCACGAGCGCCAGGTCGCACTCAAGGTCCTCGATCCCGAGTTGGGCGCGGTCCTCGGCGCGGACCGCTTTCTGGCGGAGATCAAGGTCACGGCCAACCTCCAGCATCCGAATCTTCTGCCGTTGTTCGACAGCGGCGAGGCGAACGGATTGCTGTTCTACGTGATGCCGTTCGTGGAGGGCGAGTCGCTCCGCGTGCGGCTCGATCGTGAGAAGCAACTCCCGGTGGATGAGGCCGTGCGCATCGCAACCGCGGTGGCCAACGCGCTCGCCTATGCGCACTCGCATGGGGTCATCCACCGCGACCTGAAGCCCGAGAATATTTTGATTCAGGCCGGACAGCCGGTGATCGCGGACTTCGGGATCGCGCTCGCGGTGAGCAAGGCGGGCGGTCAGCGGGTCACGCAGACTGGTCTTTCGCTGGGTACGCCGCAGTACATGAGCCCTGAGCAGGCCACCGGCGATCGCTCCATTGATGGACGTACCGACATCTATTCGCTCGGTGCGATGACCTACGAGATGCTCACGGGCGAGCCGCCGCACGTGGGGACCACGGCGCAGGCCATCGTCGCGAAGTTGATGACGGAAGACGTGCGCCCGCTCACCGTGCTCCGGCGCAATGTGCCACCGCACGTGGACGCCGCAGTGCGGCACGCACTCGAGAAACTCCCCGCCGACCGCTTCGCGACGGCCAGCGAATTCGCCGCTGCATTGCAGGGGAAGGGCGACCTGTCCGCGATCAGCCGCTACGGCCACGCCGCGACGGTGGCCGGTTCGCGATCCACGCGACTTCGTCCAAGAGAAGTCGTTTTCCTTGGAGTGGCCCTGGTGACGACGGCGGTCGCCGCCTGGGCGCTTCTGCAACGGCGCGGCATTCCAGATCCGCCGGTCGTTCGCGCGACGCTCGACCTCCCGCAGGGCGAGACCATCCTCGCTGAAGGGCGCGTTGGCACGACCATCGCCCTCTCGCCCCGAGGCGATCGCATTGCCTACTCCAGCGCCGGTCCCTCGGGAACTCACACGTACATCCGCCGCACCGACGAACTGACGGCGCATGACCTCGGCCTGACTCCCACTGCTCGCAACCTTGCGTTTTCTCCCGACGGGCGGTGGCTCGCATACTCGGAAGCCACGCAGGTCAAGAAGATCCCTGTCGAGGGTGGCACGAGCGTCACCATCGCCACGGTCGAACCCAATGTGCTGGGCCTGACGTGGACGCGGTCCGACACCATCGTGGTGGGGTCGTCGAGCGGACTGAGGGCCATGCCCGCCGCCGGCGGGCCCGCGCGCCCGCTATTCGCGGGCGATTCCGGCCAGCAGGCGTGGCCGGTGGCGTTGGCGGACGGGGAGACGGTGCTTTTCACCACTGGCGTGCTCCCCGACGTCCGCCTCGCGGTGGCGAAGCTGTCGTCACGGAAAACAACGCTGCTGGATGTCCCCGATGCCTTCGCGTCGCTCGGTGTGCTTGACGGACAACTAATTTACGCCACGCGCACCGGCGTGCTGATGGCCATTCCGTTCGACGTCGAGCGTGCACACGTATCGGGGGGCCCCACTCCGCTGGCAGACGGCATGGAAATGTGGACCGGCGTGAAGGGGTCGCTGTCCGCCTCGGGGACACTGGCGTACCTGCACGGCAGGTCCGAGAGCCAGCTCGTCCTGGCCGCCGCCAACCGCGCCGATGTGCCACTCGTGAATGACACGCACGAATACTCGTCGCCGCGTTTCTCACCCGACGCACTCAAGGTGGCGATCGCGGTGAGAGGGGCCAAGGTCGCGGATGTGTGGGTGTTCGACATTGGGAGGCACACGTTCACTCAGGTTACGAGTGGCGACGACGACAAGACCGCGCCGGAGTGGTCGCCGGATGGTGCGCGGATCCTCTACCGTCGCGGCGAAAGCGAGGGCTTCTGGTGGCAGCCCGCTGACGGAAGCGGAAGCGCGGAGCTCCTCCTCAAGCCGGAGGTGCAGGCTCTTGCCGCGATCATGTCGCCCGACGCGAAGTGGCTCGTGTACCGCACTGGGCCCGTCAACCGCTACCCGCGCGACATCTTTGCCGTGCAGCTCGGTGGCGACCGGCACCCGGTACCAATGGCCACGGGCCCGTCCACGGAGGGTGGCGCGAGTTTCTCGCCGGACGGGAGGTCGCTCGCCTATCACTCAGACGAAAGCGGTCGATTCGAGGTGTATGTGCGTCCGTTTCCCGGAAGTGGGTCACGTGTGCAGGTGAGCGATCAGGGCGGGACTCAGCCAGTCTGGGCGCGTTCGGGACGCACGCTCTATTACCGCAAGTCCGCGAATATCCTGTCCGTTGCGGTCACGACCGGAGCGAGATTTTCGATCGGCGAGCGCCGCACGGTCCTCACCGGTGATTATCGCGACGGTCAATACGATGTATCACCGGACGGCAGCCAGTTCCTGATGCTGAAGCGCGCGGGCGCGGAACAGACGACAATCATCGTGC
>JBKJKH010000218.1:0-7429 GCA_046597595.1 Gemmatimonadaceae bacterium | reverse complement strand
CTACGGCGTGGACATGACGGCGTATCATCCCGCGCACACCGCCGGGCGACACCGCGGCGAGGATCGCGCCCTCGTCGCGCATACTGCCGCCGGAGATGCCGTCGCGACGGCGCACGTCCTGCTCGGCCTGCTGCGCGACGCACGCGAGCAGCACGGGGTCGAGCGCTGGAGCGACCTGACGGCACTGACTGCGGCGCGGACGCGGAAGAAGCGTTCGACGGTGCGGAAGTCCGGTCGTCCATCGAGCGTCGACCGGGACACGACCGCATGAGCGAGACACCGTTGGTGCGCACGCGCACGGTGGGACGCTTCACCGTGCATGCACTGGACGCGGGCCTGCAGCGGCTGGACGGCGGCGCGATGTTCGGCGTCGTCCCCAAGCCGCTCTGGGAACGGCGCATCGCGCCGGACGACCGGAACCGCATCCCGCTCGCGATGCGCTGCCTGCTCGTCGAACATGACGACGGCCTCGTCCTCATTGACTCCGGTGCGGGGAACAAGGAGACGGAGAAATTCCTCTCGATCTACGGCATCGAGAACGCCGGCGCGAATGGTCGCACGCGCCTCGAGGACGCCGTGGCTGCGGCGGGCTTCACGGTCGACGACGTGCGCGTCGTCGTCAACACGCACCTGCACTTTGACCACGCCGGCGGGAACACGGCGCGGGACGCGTCTGGCGCAATCGTCCCGAGCTTCCCGCGCGCGCGCTACGTGATGCATCGTGGCGAATACGAGTACGCCACGCACACCAACGAGCGCACCGCCGCGAGCTACTTCCCGAATAACTTCGTCCTCCTCGCCGAGGCCGGGCTCGTCGATTTTTGCGACGATGGCCGGGACATCGTGCCTGGGATTTCGTACTACGCCACACCCGGTCACACGCCCACGCACCAGAGCGTCCTCGTGGACGGAGGGAGCGAGATTGCCTGCTTTCTTGCTGACGTGATGCCGACGCGGCACCATGTGCCGCTGCCCTGGATCATGGGTTACGACGTCGAGCCACTGGTCACCCTCGAGAGCAAGCGGCGGCTGCACGAGCGGGCGCTCGCCGACCACTGGCTGCTGGTCTTCGAGCACGATCACGATCTCGCATGGGGCCGGCTCTCATCCGCGGGCAAGACCGTGACGCTTATTCCGGAGTAAGACGCCGGCGCCAGGACACCGGCGTAAGGCCCCGTCGGAAGACGACTTTGCAGTTCGCCCTCGCGCGGCGCATATTGCACAGGTGCACCTCGTAGTCGTCATCCCCTGCCTCAACGAAGCAGCAACCCTCGGCGCCGTCCTGGACGGAATTCCGCGCTCCATTCCCGGAATTAGCCGCGTCACAAAACTCGTGGTCGACGACGGATCGACCGACGAAACGGTGACTGTTGCCGAGCTTTACCACGCCGCGGTCATTTCGCACGGAAGAAATTTCGGGTACGGAACCGCATTCCGGACCGCCGTGGAATTTGCGCTCTCCGTGGCCGCGGACGTGATGGTCCATATTGATGGCGACGGGCAGTTCGATTCCGCTGACATCGCCACATTGGTCCGGCCGATCGTGGATGGCGAGGCCGATCTCGTCCTCGCCTCGCGATTTGCGGACCCGGCGCTGCGGCCCGTGATGCCCCGCGCGAAGTATCTGGGCAATCTTGCCATGTCCCGGCTGCTCAGCGCGTTACTCAATCGACAGTTCTTTGACGTGTCATGCGGCTATCGCGCCTACTCGACCGAGGCGCTGCTCCATCTCGACGTGCGCGGCGACTTCACGCATTCGCAGGAGACAGTACTCGACCTCGCGTACAAGAAGCTGCGCATCGTGGAGATTCCGGTGCGCGTCCAGTATTTCGCGGGCCGTGTTTCCCGCATCGCGGACAACCTGCCGCGATACGCGGCGCGCTCCCTCGGGATCATCGTTCGCGTCTACCGCGACTATTTCCCGCTGCGCTTCTTCAATGCTGTGGCCGGGGTTTTCTTGCTGGCGGGGCTCCTGCTGTCGGGCCGCCTGCTGCGCCACTTCGCGGCTACGGGACAGTTCTACGGCGAGATCTGGGCGGGTGCGACAGGCGCGTTCTGCCTGGCGCTGAGCGCACTCTTTCTCCTCACCGGGATGCTGGCGCAGTTGATGGATCGCAATCGAATCACCCAGGAGCGGATTCTGTACATGATGAAGCGGGAGGCTCGCGATCGTCGCGTTGCGGAAGGCGACTCATCGCAGTTAGTCACCCGGCACGTCGCGGCGCGCCACCGGCAAACGCCGCACGCGTTGCGCGCGGTCGGAACGAAGCGGAACTAGCGAGACGACGCCGGCGTCATCTCGTCCGGCGTGCCACGGCCCACTGGGCTGCCGCGCAAACGCGGCGCTCGCGCGCGGATGACCGATGCGCCGATCCCGGCCGCGAGGATGAGCGGAGGCAATGCGGTTGCGCGGTATCTCCAGTCGTAGTCGATGCCGGCCACCGCGTAGAACGCAGCGAGCGCGACCACGACGAGGAGCGCCTCGCGGAATACCACTTGCGCGTCGGTCCCCAGGGCGCGCCAGCGAACGACCCCGAGCAGGACGGCGCCGTACGTCACGCCAAAGGCGAACGTGTTGGCCAAAACGTGGCGAGTTGAATGTGCTGCCGCCGCGAACGCGAAGAAATAGCAGAAGCGCACAATAACGAGCCACGCGCCTGCGATGGCGCCGGGGAGCTGAAGCTGCAGATAGGTCTCCGGGCGCGCGTCCACCACCGCGCCCTGTCGGTAGCCATCGAGCACAACCGCCGCGAAACCAGTGTAGGGCGTTTCCGCGATCGTGCCGAGCACTGCACCAGCCAGCAGCATGGCGGCAAGAATTCCCACAGCGATTGCCCACGTGGCGCGAGGAGAAGTCGTCTCGGTGGGCGCCACATGACGCCCGACGGCATACGCGCCGAAGAGCCAGCCGGTCGGCCGCCAGATGAGCGCGAGCAGCGCGGCCATCGCGAGGGCGGCCTTCTCCATGGGGGAACGCGCCCGTCCGCCCGAAGGCAAACTGGCCGCCAGGATGACCATCGCCAGCAGGCCGAACGTGACGTCGGTGAGCACGCCCCGCACGAGCATCACGAGCTCGGCGTGAGCGAGAAAAAGGAACGCCACCAGCGCGGGCGCGATGAGGCGCTCCGTACATCGCCATGACCAGCGCATGGCGAGCCATGCACAGGCCGCGAGCGCCATGGCGTTGAGCGCGAGCAGGGCGCTGACGGTCCATCCGCCAAAGGCTGCCTGCATGCCGGCCACCAGCGCGGTATATCCGAGGTACAACAGCGGGATTGCCCCGTGATAGTCGATCGCGCGCAGATAACGGCCAAGGTGAAAGCGATGCACTCGCAGGAGATCGCCGGCGCGGAGATACCACTCACTATCCGGCGCAGGCAGCGGGCCCGCGAAGAGGGCGTACGCTGCGAAGACAACGAACAGCACCCCCGCCGTCACGGCGATCCAGGTGTTGGCCCGCCGCGGGCTGCCGTGCTGCATAAGCGTCACGTGCGCGTGAACCGCACGAGGATGTTCGAGGCCAGCGGACCGTCTGCCGCCGCCGCCGTCCCGTACACCCGAACCATCGGCAACGGGAAATAGACCGCGCCCGTCTGCACGACCTGCAGGCCCGCCCCGTCGGCATCTTCGACGAGCTGCCGCGCGCTGCGAAGGATGGGGAGTGGGATGTCATCGGGTGTTCCGCGATCCAGCAGCCGCATCCGGATGGCGACGTGCGACAGTCGTCGAGCCACGCTGCCGCGGGCGGCTGTTCCCACGATCACCGAGCCGCCCGGCGCGACAACGCGTGCCATTTCCCGCAGCAATGCCGGCGCATCCTCAATGAGCTGCAGCACTTCGATAGCAATTGCCGCCCCGAATGCGCCATCGGGAAAAGGCAGGGTGAGGGCGTCTCCCGCTACCGCCTCGATTCCGTTTGCGCGCGCCCGGGCGCACATCTTCACGGAGTAGTCCAGGCCCAGGAGATCATGCCGCTTGGCCATCGGTGCGGACAGGCTGCCGTGGCCACAGCCGACATCCAGCAGCCTGGTGGGTGCGAGATCTTCGGTGAGCAGCGCGAGCGCACGCTGAACCGAAAGCCACACGCCCTCCGAACGATAGCCGACGCCCGCAGCAACTCCCCCGCGCTCGGCCACCTGGTCGAAGAACTCCCGCACGCGCCGCCTGTTCAACTGCACGCTCACTGGGTAGAGTTGCGCGTGCCTACCGGAGCGCGCGTGAGGACAAGACAGGTCGCGCAGGCGACCGACCCCGATTTACCGTCGCACCATGCCTTGGTGCAAGGGGAGTCCCAAGAGGAGTCCGCGTCGCCGCCATGTGTGGAATAGCGGGGGCGCTGCACGCTGACGCCGGTGCCGCGGACCGGGCCGGTGTCGCGCGCATGGTGAGGGCCTTGAGCCCGCGCGGGCCGGACGGCGAGGGGATTTCCGCCAGTGGTCACGCCATTCTCGGGCACCGGCGGCTTGCAGTCGTGGACCTGTCCCCGGCCAATTGTCAGCCAATGACCTCGGCCGACGGCGCACTCGTTCTCGCGTACAACGGCGAGATCTACAACTTCAGGGAATTGCGGCGCGAGCTCGAGGCCAGCGGAGCATCTTTCCGGACGAGCGGCGATGTCGAAGTTCTTCTCGAGGCCTACCGGCACTGGGGGAGCGCGTGCGTCGACCGCCTCCGCGGGATGTTCGCCTTCGCGGTGTGGAACGTGGCGAAGCGGGAGCTCTTTCTCGCACGCGACAGGCTCGGAGAGAAACCGTTGTGTTACTGGCAGGCTCCGGATCGGTCGGTGCTGCTCTTTGCATCCGACCTGCGGTCGCTGCTGCAGCACGGCCGAGTGCCGAAACGCATCGACCCTGTCGCCGTGGGCCATTACCTGAGCCTCAACTACACACTGGGCGAAGTCGGCATTATCGAAGGGGTGCGCCGGCTCTCACCGGGTTGCGTGGCTTTCGTCCGTCCTGGTGAGGCGCTCCGCGAGCACCGGTATTGGAGCATGGTGCCGCATCTGCTCACGAAAACGTCGCTCTCCAAGGACGACGCCACCGCAAAACTCGGGGAGCTGCTTGACGATGCGGTGCGCGAACGCCTGGTCAGCGACGTTCCGCTCGGTGCCTTCCTGAGCGGCGGTCTCGACTCTACCAGCGTCGTGGCGAGCATGGCGCGCCAACGCCAGCATGCCGGCTCACTCGAAACATTCAACGTGGGGTTCGACGATTCCACGTACGATGAGCGCGGTCCGGCGTCGCGCGCCGCCGCGGCGCTCGGAGTCCGGCAGCACGGGTTTGCGCTGACGGGTGCGCACGCGCAGACGCTGGCGGCGGTAGTATCGGCTGCGGGTGAGCCGATCGCCGATACGGCGCTGCTCGCGTTCTATCATCTGGCCGGGCTTGCCCGCTCGCAGGTAACGGTCTGTCTCTCCGGTGATGGCAGCGACGAGATCTTCGCCGGGTATCCGACCTATCTCGCCGACCGGTTCCACCGCTGGGGGCGCGCGCTGCCTGCGGGACTCATTGCGGCTACGCAATCCATGACTGCGCGGCTCCCGGTCCGCTGGGAGAAGCTGAGTCTGGAGTACGCCGCGAAGCAGTTCACCCGCGGGCTGTCCCTTTCGCCGGTCGATGCGCACCTGCATTGGCGGGCGATCTTTGCACTTGAGGAGTGGCCCGCGCTGCTGCAGCCGGAGCGTCGTGCGGCGGCGCTCGCGCGCCCCGTGCATCACTTCACCGCGGCGATCGCCCGGGAAGTCGAGGGCGCGCATTGGCTCGATCAGATGCTCTACCTTGATGCGAGGACCTGGTTGGCGGACGACGTTCTGGTGACGACGGACCGCATGTCGATGGCCCACGGGCTCGAGCTTCGGGCACCGTTTCTGGACCATCGTCTCGTCGAGTTCGCGGCGTCATTGCCTGCAGCGTGGAAGCTGCGCGGTTCCCGGGGGAAGCATCTTCTCCGCGAGAGCCAGCGTGGACGTGTACCCAACGAGACCCTCAGGCGCCGGAAAAGCGGGCTCGGAATTCCGCTCGCCAGATGGGTCGCCGGCCCGATGCGGGAGTTATTGCGGGACGCCATGGCCTCGGCGGCCTTCCGGGAGTGGGTGCGGCCAGAAGCCGTGGACGCGCTGTGGACGGAGCATGATCTCAGGCAGCGGGACAACGGATACCGGCTTTTCGGACTGGGCGTCCTTGCGATCTGGATGAACGAGCCCGAGAGGCCAGATGGGTCACTTGACCGAGGCGCTGGGCCGGGGTAACTTCCACTCTTACAACATGCTAAGTGGCCCACCTCACACGTGGGCTCACCCTCCGGCCCTCGCGATCGTGCGAGGAGAGCTGCAGGAGTCCTGGGATTTCGGACCGCCGCCTCGCGTGGCGTGGTCCGTTATTGCGCGGGCTCCCCGGAGTCCGCGTTTTTTTTTCCTTCGCCGAGGAGAATCAGTATTCAGGATCCGACCAAGCGCGTACGAGTGAACCGGCAGATCCGCATCAGTCCTGTCCGTGTCATCGCATCCGATGGCAGCCAGGCAGGGATCATGGAAGTGGATGCCGCGCTCGCCTCCGCGCAGGAACAGGGACTCGATCTGGTTGAAGTCGCTCCACTCGCTCGCCCGCCGGTCGTCCGCATCATGGACTACGGCAAGTTCAAGTTCGAACAGGCGAAGATGGCGCGACAGGCAAAAAAGAAGCAACACGTCATCCACCTGAAGGAAGTGAAGTACCGGCCGGGGATCGACGAGCACGACTTCCAGACCAAGACGCGTCACGCGCGACGGTTTCTTGGCGACGGAAACAAGGTGAAGGTGACGCTGATGTTCCGCGGGCGGCAGATCGCCCATCCGGAACTCGGAAAGCAGGTGGTCGACCGCGTCGCGACCGAACTTGCCGATGTCGCCAAGATCGAGACCGAGGCGAAGATGGAAGGCAAGTCGCTGACGATGATTCTCACGCCGAAATAAGCGAGTTAGTGCAATGCCGAAGATGAAGACCCACAAGGGCGCGAAGAAGCGCTTCTCTGTGACGGCCAGTGGAAAAGTTCGCCGGTTGAAGGCGTTCAAGAGCCACATCCTCACGAAGAAGACGTCGAAGCGGAAGCGCAACTTGCGTCGCCCCACGACCATCGCCACGAATGGCGAGGCGAAGAACCTCAAGCGCCTGCTGCAGGCCTAAGACAGGAGTCGAACTATGCCACGGGCCAGAAGCAACGTCCCGCGCCTGAAGCGCAAGAAGCAGATCATGGAAGCCGCCAAGGGTGCATTTGGCGGCCGCAGCAAGCTCTGGAAAGCCGCGAAGGAAGGTGTCGAGCGCGGCTGGCGCTACGCGTACCGCGATCGCAAGAACAAGAAACGCGATTTCCGTCGGCTCTGGATCGTGCGTATCAATGCCGGTGCACGCCTCAACGACATGAGCTACAGCGTGTTCATGTCCGGCCTCAAGGC
>JBKJKH010000200.1:0-5300 GCA_046597595.1 Gemmatimonadaceae bacterium | reverse complement strand
CGAAGAACTGAACGGCTTCGAGGCGCGCATGGCCGAGTCCAGCTTCTGGGACCATCAGGAGCGGGCTCGCGACGACATGCAGCGCGTGAAGGTCCTCAAGAACTGGATCGAGCCGTTTGACAAGCTCACGGCGCGCATCGCGAGCGCACTTGAACTGGACGAGCTCCTCGCATCAGAGACTGACGCCGGGATGGCGACGGAACTCGATCGTGAGGTGCAGGCGCTCGAAGCCGAAACCGTCGCGTTCGAACTGCGATCGCTCCTGCGTGGTCCTGACGATCACCGTGATGCCCAGCTCGAAATCAGCGCCGGCGCCGGCGGGACCGAGGCGCAGGACTGGGCACAGATGATCATGCGCATGTACACGCGCTGGGCCGAGCGCAAAGGGTACGAGATCGAGATGCTCGACCTGAGCGAAGGCGAAGAGGCGGGCATCAAGGGCGCAGTGCTCGAGATCAAGGGCGCGTCCGCCTTCGGCTTTTTGCGCGCGGAAACGGGAGTGCATCGGCTGGTCCGGATCTCCCCGTTTGATTCCCAGGCGCGACGCCACACGAGCTTCGCGTCTGTATTCGTGTATCCGGTGGTTGACGACGACATCAACATCGAGATCAGGGATGATGACCTGCGCATCGACGTGTATCGCGCGAGTGGTGCGGGCGGCCAGCACGTCAACAAGACCAGCTCGGCGGTGCGCATTACGCACTTGCCGACCGGCGTCGTGTGCGCCTCGCAGCAGGAGCGGTCGCAATTCAAGAACAAGGCGACGGCCATGAAGATGCTCAAGAACCGCCTGTACAATCTCGAAGCGGAGAAGCAGGCAGCGAAGAAGGCGGAACTGGATGCGACAAAGCTGGACGTGTCGTTCGGGAGCCAGATCCGGAGCTATGTGTTCCAGCCGTACACCATGGTCAACGATCATCGCACGGAACTGAAGATCACCGACGTGCAGAAGGTCATGGACGGCGATATCGATCCCTTCATCGAGACATACCTCAAGCGCTTCGGCGCTCCCGGCGTGGTCGCCGCGTGAGTGGCCCTCCGGAGTTGGACCACACGGGCGAAGACCTGAACTTCGTCCAGCAGGCACGCCGTGCGAAGCTGGCCGACCTCGAGGCCCGCGGGATTGCGCCGTTCGCGTACTCGTTCGCGCGATCGCACTCCTCGGCCGACGCCCTGCTGTTGCTGCCGGAGGGTGCGGAGGAAGGGCCAGTGGTCACGCTCGCGGGCCGCCTGGTCGCCAAGCGCGGGCACGGCAAGACCGCATTTGCGCATCTCGCCGACAGCGCGGGGCGCATGCAACTCTATTTTCGCAAGGACATCCTCGGCGACGACGCGTTTGCGGTCGTCGAACTGCTCGACCTCGGCGACATCGTGGGCGTGGAGGGTCCGGTCTTCCGGACGCGGACCGGAGAAATCACAGTCCAGGTACGGGTGCTCACGCTGCTCGCGAAATCATTGCGCCCGCTCCCGATCGGCAAGGAAGAGAGCGTAGATGGGGTGGTCGTGCGACACTCCGGTTTCGCCGATCCCGAACAGCGGTATCGCCAGCGGTACGCAGATCTCGCGGTGCATCCGGAAGTGCGGTCGATGTTCATCGCGCGTGCCCGCATGGTCTCGGCGATGCGCGCGCATCTTGATAAGCTCGACTATCTCGAGGTCGAGACACCCGTGCTGCAGCCGGTTTATGGCGGCGCGGCGGCCCGTCCCTTCACGACGCACCACAACGCGCTCGATGCGACGCTGTACCTGCGCATTGCGGATGAGCTGTACCTCAAGCGCCTGATCGTCGGCGGGTTTGATCGCGTCTACGAATTCGGCCACGACTTCCGCAACGAAGGTCTGGACCGCACGCACAATCCCGAGTTCACGATGCTCGAGTTCTACGAGGCATACGCGGACTACGAGGGGATGATGGAACGTGTCGAGTCGCTACTTGTGAGTGCTGCGGCAGCGGTACGACTGATCGCGGGCATCGGGGACAAGGTCCCGGTGTTCGAGACGCCGTTCCCGCGTGTCTCATGGGTCGATTCACTGGCAGGGAAACTCGGCACAGATCCACTCGCGCTCGACGACACCGCGCTTCGACGTGCTGCGGCGCGCGTCGGCGTCCATGCAGTGGAGACGTTGAGTCGCCCCAAGCTGCTCGACGAGATGTTCCAGGCGCTCGTGGAGTCAACGTTCACGACACCAACATTCGTCCTCGACTATCCGGTGGAGCTGTCCCCGCTGGCGAAGCCAAAGCGTGGCAACCCGGCGCTCACCGAGCGGTTCGAGCTGTTTGCGCGCGGCACCGAGCTCGCGAATGCGTTCAGCGAGTTGAACGATCCGGTCGATCAACGCCGGAGGCTGGAGGTGCAGGCCGCCTTGCGCGCGGCAGGCGACGATGAAGCAGCGGGCGTGGACGAGGACTACCTGCGCGCGATGGAGTACGGGATGCCGCCGACGGGTGGCGTGGGGATCGGCATCGATCGGCTGCTGATGTACCTCACGGGCACGGCGCATATCCGGGACGTAATCCTGTTTCCCGCGATGCGTCCCGAGTGAGCGCATGAGCAAGCTCGAACTGTCCATCGCGTGGCGGTACCTGCGGAGTCGACGCGGGTCGAGTCTCCTGTCGTTCATCAGCGTCATCGCCATCGGCGGCGTTGTCGTCGGCGTCTCTGCGCTCATCGTGATCATCGGCGTGATGAACGGACTTCAGACGGACCTCCGGGAGAAAATCCTCATCGGCAGTCCGCACGTGCGCGTGCTGACCTATGGCGATGACCTCAAGATGTCGGACTGGCAGACCGCCCTCCGGGAAGTGAAGGGACACGCCGACGTGACGAGCGCGTCGCCCTTCGTGTTGACGGAGGCCGGCGTGACGGCCGGAAGGGAGTACGCCACCGGCGCGTACATCTACGGCTTGCCTCCGGACGGAACAGGATTTCCCGACATCACGGGCATCAGGCGTCACGCGACCGCGGGCGACTTCCGGTTCAAGACCCTGCAGGGAGACATCCGGGGTGCGGTCCTCGGGTCGAAGCTGGCCGCGCGCTTGAACGCGTTTCCTGGCGACACCGTGCGCATCATCTCGTTCCAGGCGGGGAAGCTCAATGCCGTCACGGGCATGCCGGCGACGACGGTGCTCCAGCTGGAGGTGACCGGCCTGTTCCAGACCGGGATGTATGAATACGACAATGCGTATGTGTACGTGCCGATGAACGTGGCCCAGGAGCTTACGGGATTCGGGTCGGCGGTCACGGGCCTCGAGGTGCGTGTCCGCGATCTCTGGGATGCAAACCGCATCGCGGCGGAACTCGACACGACACTCCGCTTTCCGTATCGCGCGATCGACTGGCAAGCGCAGAACAGCTCCCTCTTTCAGGCCCTCAAGCTCGAGAAGCTGGGGATGGCGATCATCCTGCTGCTCATCGTCGTCGTTGCGGCGTTCAACATCGTCAGTACACTGACCATGGTCGTGACGGACAAGACGCGCGAAATCGGCATTCTCCGCGCCATGGGCATGACGGCACGCTCCATCGGCCGGATATTCTTTGTGCAGGGGCTGGTGATCGGGCTCGTCGGCACGCTGCTGGGCCTGGCGGTCGGCCTGGTGACGGCGCTCGCACTCGATCGGGGCAAGTTGATCTCACTCGATGCAGCCGTGTATTTCATTGATCACCTCCCGGTCTCACTCGAGATTGGCGATGTCACGATCATCGTGTTCTCCAGCATAGCCATCGCGGCGCTTGCGACGGTCTATCCCGCGCGGCAGGCAGCGAAGCTGTTTCCGCTCGATGCGATCAAGCACGAATAACGCACTGCGACGACAATGACAGCAGTGCTCGAGGGACGCGGGTTGGTGAAGACCTTTCGCGGTGGCGATGGAGGGGAGATTCACGTGTTGAGTGGCGTGGACGTCGCGGTCGCGCGCGGCGAGATGATCGCGATCGTGGGCGCCAGTGGAGCAGGCAAGAGCACGCTCCTGCACGTCCTGGGCGCACTCGACAGGCCGAGTGCAGGGAGCGTGAGCGTCGCTGGAGAAGCGCTGGATGGAAAGAGCGACGAAGCGCTGGCGGGGATCCGCAATCGCGCGGTCGGGTTCGTCTTCCAGTTTCATCACCTGCTGCGGGAGTTCAGCGCGATCGAGAATGTCATGATGCCGCAGCGGATTGGCGGAATTGATCCGGAGACCGCGCGGGTGAAGGCCGCCTCGCTCCTCGACCGTGTCGGATTGAGTGCGCGCGTGAGTCATCGCCCGTTCGCACTGTCGGGGGGCGAGCAGCAGCGCGTCGCCGTTGCGCGTGCCCTCTCGATGGATCCAGCCGTCCTTCTGGCAGATGAACCGTCGGGAAACCTGGATCACGCCAACAGCGACCGTTTGCACGACCTGCTCGCGCAACTGGCGCGGGATCTGGAGATCGGGATGGTTGTCGTGACCCACAACCGCTCGCTCGCCGCCCGCGCGGACCGTGTCATGTTGCTCGAGGATGGCCGGCTGTCGCAGACGGACGTTGGAGAGGGAGTCGCCTGATGCTCTGCGATAACTGCCGCGAGAACGACGCGATCGTCGAGCTTACGAAGGTCGTGCAGGGCGAGGTCAAGACGGAGCGCCTCTGCGAGCGCTGCGCCGCAGAGCGCGGCGTGAAGACGACCCTTGGCGTCACCAAGCATCCGTTGGGGGATTTCCTGCATGCCGCGCAGCAGCAGGTGTCGACCACGCAGGGCGAGAGCGTCCGTTGCGATTTCTGCTCGATGACGCTGAAGGATTTCCGTGCGACGGGCAGGCTGGGGTGCTCGGCATGTTATGGGTCGTTCGAGCGAAGCCTGCGCGAGCTGTTGCGCCGCGTCCACGGGAGCTCGCGTCATGCTGGCCGTCGCTACAAGCCCCCCGCGTCTGATACGCAGCGCGGTTCCGGAACCCTCGGAGAGCTGCGTGACCAGCTCAAGCGTGCGATCGACGGGGAACAGTTCGAACTGGCGGCGACCCTGCGCGACAAGATCCGGGGGTTGGAATGAGTCTCGATCTTTCGCTCTTGCCGGACGGGGGCGTCGGCTGGCTCGATGCGTCCGGCGAGTCCTCGGACATCGTGTTGTCGACGCGGATCCGCCTCGCGCGAAATCTCGAAGGGTACGCGTTCACGGGGCGGGCGCGCGATGGCGAGCGGTTGCGCGTGCTGGCGCAGATCCGCGATGCGGTTGCCAGCGTAGACAGCCTGGCAGGGAGCACCCTGTTGCGCGTCGATGAGCTGTCCACGACGGAACGGTTGCTCCTTCACGAGCGGCATCTGGTCAGCAAGGAACTGGCGGGTCTCGAC
>JBKJKH010000147.1:0-7061 GCA_046597595.1 Gemmatimonadaceae bacterium | reverse complement strand
CGCGTGCGCGATTCGCTCTCGAACTGCTCGATCACGTCGGCCGGGTTCGGCGTCGCGACTCCGGGAATCGTCATGGTGTGACGCCGATCTCCCTGTAGTACCGTGCGGCGCCGGGATGAAGCGGGACCGGGAGGTCGCGCGACGCGATGGCGGGATCGAGATGGCGTGCTTCCGGATGCACTGCGATCAATTCTTCGCGGTGCGCGAACATCGCCTTGGTGATGTCGTACGCGAGCGCGTCGCTCATGGCGCTGTGCACGACGAGCACGTTGGAGACGCCGAGCGTGGGCACGTCGGCTCCGAGATGCGGATATCCGCCTTTCGGGATCACCGTACGGAAGTACGTCGCGCCGTAGCGTTGGTTGAGCGTCGCGACGAGTGCGTCTGTGGCGACAAACGTGACGCGCTCGTACTCCGTCGACATCAAGTCGAGGATTGTTCCCGTCGGGATGCCGCCCATCCAGAAGAACGCGTCGATCTTGCCATCCTTGAACGCGTCAACGGACTGCGAACCGCTCAGGCCGTACGTGGTGACGTCGCGGCCCGGTCGCAGGCCCGTCACCGCGAACATGCGCAGGGCCACTGTTTCGATACCGCTGCCTGGGGCGCCGGTGGCCACCACGCGGCCGCGCAGGTCGGACACCGTGCGAATGCCGCGGTCGGCGCGTGCAATGAGGTGCATGTAGTTGGTATACAGGGATGCGATCGCGCGCGCGGGGATCGCGCCGTCGCGCGCGAATGGACCGCGCCCTGCGGCAGCGTCGGCAAGCGCATCGGCCATCGTGAACGCGATATCGGCAGAGCCTTGTCGGAGAAAGCGGAGATTGTCGACGGATGCCGCCGTGACTTCTGCGGTTGCGTCGACATTGCGCACGTGTCGCCCGATGACGTGGGCGAGGCCGCCGCCGTATGGGTACCACACGCCGCCGGTGCCGCCTGTCGCGATGGAGAGGTGCACGCGGGAGCCGGCCGAGCGAGCGAGTTCGCGCGGGTCGCGCACGACGAGCGCGATCGCGCCAAACAGGGCGAGCGGGATGAAGGGGCGGAGGAGAGTGCGTACGCTCATTCTCGCGGGATTAGATCAAGAACCTTTTGGAGCGGGATGATGGGATTTACTGGATGAGGGGATGAAACTGCTTGAGGGTGCGGGGGGAAGATACGAGGTGGCGCGGAGTAGAGTCCTATGATGGCGTATGGGCGAGCGCCAGGGCATTCAGGATCCTCTCACCGAGTCGGTCATCGGGGCGTTCTACGACGTCTACAATGCCCTCGGATTCGGGTTTCTGGAATGCCATTACACGAAGGCGCTCGAGCTCGAGCTTCTGGAGCGAGGCCACGAAGTCGGGCGTGAGGTCTATTTCCCCGTCATGTACAAGGGCCACCTGCTCGGCAGGCACCGGCTCGACATGCTGGTAACCAAAACGCTGATCGTTGAGGCGAAGGCCACGGTGAAACCTGCGCGTCGCTCTCCTCCTTCACTTCGGCCCTGAACCGAAAATTCACCGTTTCACTCCCCGGGCGCGCACCACCGAAAACCATCCGATTATCCCGTAGATCCCATCATCCCGCTCCAAGGAGTTCTTGATCCCCGAATTCCGCTGTACATTGGATCGCGTATGCGATTCATTCCGCAGAACCTCACTGTCCGTGTCCTCCTTGCGATCTCGCTCGGCGTCCTCGTTGGGCTGATCTCGCCCGACACCGGCAAGGCAATGAAGCCGGTCGGCGACACGTTCATCAATCTCGTGAAGATGGTCATCACGCCGGTCATCTTCCTGACCGTCGTGCTCGGGATCGCGAACATGAACGACCTGAAGCGCGTGGGCCGGGTCGGCGGCAAGGCATTCCTTTACTTCGAGGTCGTCACCACCTTCGCGCTGGCGATCGGGCTCATCGTCGTCAACGTGACGAAGCCGGGTGCGGGGCTCGATGTCTCCCGCATCGCGACGGGCGACGTATCGAAGTACACGCAGCAGGCGGCCGCGATGAACTGGGTCGATTTCCTCGTGCATATCGTCCCGACGAGTGTGGTCGGCGCGTTTGCGCAGGGGGAAGTGCTCCAGGTGGTGTTCTTCTCCGTCCTCTTCGGCGCCGCGCTGGCAGGGCTTGGCAACTCGGCGCGTCCCGTCGTGGAGCTGCTCGAGAAGCTCTCGGAGGTGTTCTTCAGGATCGTCGCGATCATCATGGTCGTCGCGCCCATCGGGGCCTTCGGCGCGATGGCGTACACGATCGGCAACTTCGGCCTGCGCACGCTCATCCCGCTCGGCCGGCTGATGCTGGACGTCTACCTCACGATGTTCCTGTTCGTGTTCGTCGTGCTCAACATCATCGCGCGCATCTACAAGTTCAGTCTCTGGCGGTTCCTCAAGTACATCCGTGAGGAGATTCTCCTCGTGCTGGGAACGTCGTCATCCGAGGCAGCGTTGCCGAGGATGCTGGACAAGCTCGAGCGGTACGGGTGTGCGAAGAGCGTGGTGGGGCTGGTGGTGCCTGCGGGATATTCCTTCAACCTCGACGGGACGTCCATCTACCTGTCGATGGCGACGATCTTTCTCGCGCAGGCATTCGGCGTGGACCTTGGCCTCGGGCAGCAGCTCGCGATTCTCGGCGTGCTCATGATCACGTCGAAGGGCGCGGCCGGAGTCACCGGATCGGGCTTCATCGTCCTTGCGAGCACGCTCGGCGCAATGAAGATCGTGCCGATGGAAGGGATGGCGCTGCTGCTCGGCGTCGACCGATTCATGAGCGAGGCGCGTGCGATCGTGAACCTGATCGGGAACGGCGTTGCGACGGTCGTCATCGCGAAGAGCGAGAACGCATTCGACGAAGGCCAGCAGGCGATCGCGCTCCAGGACGTCGCGTAGGCGCTATTGGTCGATGCGCACGACCTGGGCGAAGCGGGCCTCAGGGTCGAAGGGCGCGTCCTCCGGAAGATGCGCGAGGAACGTCCCGCCGAACGTCTGCTCCCAGTGTCCACCAGCGGCATTCACGGCCTCGCGAAACTCGACCATCTCGTGCGACGCGGCGATGCTCTGCGAAAGCAGGAAGCTGTACACGCGCAAGCCTGAGCGCTGACTGATGCCCGCCCAGTGTTGCATGCCGTCCTGTTCATGCACGCGGATCACATCGCCGAAGTAGGCCTCCTCGACATACAGGAGTGGCGTCTCGCAGAGACGATAGCTGTCCGGAGACAGTGCAGTCGGGCAAATACCGCAGGGTGATCAGGGAAATGCCGCGTGCGAATCCGGCATTCCCTCATACCAACGCAATTCGGATATCCATATCGTAATTGCATCATGTTATCACAAACTGCGGAATACGCCCTGCGCGCCGTGTTGTACGTCGGCGCCGTTCATCCGAAGTCCGTGCGCGTGAGCGAGGTGGCCGAGGCCATCGATGGAACCGTCGAGCGCCGTTGCCTCCTCGGACGAGGCCGATGTGGCGACACCCCTGGTTGCACTGCGCACGCGCGCTGGGCGCCGATCGCCACTGCCGTGGATGCCTTTTTCGGCAAGACAACGCTTGCCGACCTGTTGTCTCCCCGCACCACCTGAGGGGCTCACCGTTATGCAACGCGCCACACTCAAGCGAACCGTCACGATTGCTTCCGTGATCGCGCTCGCCGCCATCACCTATTCATGCCGCACGACGTCGCCCAGCCTGACGACCGGTGATGCGTCGTCGCGCGTCTATGTCGCTCCCGGGCAGTACGACGAGTTCTACGCCTTCTTGTCCGGCGGCTTCAACGGCCAGGTCAGTGTGTATGGCCTGCCATCCGGCCGGATGCTCAAGCTGATTCCCGTGTTCTCCCAGCATGCCGAGAATGGCTGGGGGTACAACGAAGAGACGAAGCCGATGCTTCAGACGACGCACGGCTTCATCCCCTGGGACGACACGCACCACGCGGAGCTCTCGCAGACCGATGGCGTCCCCGATGGACGCTGGCTGTTCATCAATGGGAACAACACGCCGCGCATCGCCCGCATCGACCTGACGCGCTTCGAGACCGAGGAGATCCTCGAGATTCCAAACGCCGCGGGCGGCCACGCCGCGCCCTTCACGACACCAGATACGAAGTATGTCGTGTCCGCCACACGCTTCAGCGTGCCGATCCCCAACACGGACGTGGCGATTGACAGCTACAAGAAGAACTTCAAGGGCACCATCTCGTTCATAAAGGCGGACGAGCCGGGCAAGATGGACATCGCGTTCCAGATCATGATGCCGGGCTTCAACTACGACCTCGGCCACTCCGGGAAGGGGCCGTCCGACGGATGGTTCTTCTTCTCGTCCTACAACTCGGAGCAGGCCTACACGAAGCTCGAGCAGAACGCATCGCAGGCCGACAAGGACTTCATCGCGGCGATTAACTACAAGAAGGCCGAAGCGTGCGTGGCCGACGGAAAGGCCAAGCCGTTTCCGTCGCGGTACGCGCACAATGTGGTCAATGACAAGTCCCGCGTCGCGACCACCGAGATCAAGACCAGCGTGCGGATGCTCGACCCGAAGGACTGTGAGGGGCTCGTCTATTACCTGCCGACCCCCAAGTCGCCGCACGGCGTCGACGTGGACCCCACGGGCGAATACATCGTAGCTGGTGGCAAGCTTGCCTCGGTAATACCGGTCCACTCGTTCGCGAAGATGATCAAGGCGATCGCCGACAAGGCGTTCGAGACGTCGATCGAAGGCATTCCGGTGCTCAAGTACGACGCCGTCATCGCCGGTGAAGTCCAGAAGCCAGGGCTCGGACCGCTGCACACCGAGTTCGATGGAAAGGGCTATGCGTACACGTCGATGTTCATCTCGTCCGAGATCGTGAAGTGGAAGCTCGGTACCTGGGAAGTTGTCGATCGTGCGCCGACCTACTACTCGATCGGTCATCTCATGATTCCTGGCGGCGACAGCAGGAAGCCGTTCGGCAAATACGTGATCGCGATGAACAAGATCACGAAGGATCGGTACCTCCCGACCGGGCCGGAGCTCACCCAGTCAGCGCAGCTGTACGACATCAGCGGCGACAAGATGAAGCTGCTGCTCGACTTCCCGACCATCGGGGAGCCGCACTACGCGCAGGCGCTGCCAGCTAGTCTCATCCGCGAGAAGCAGGTGAAGTTCTTCTCGCTCAAGGAGAACACCAACCCCTTTGTCGCCCGCGCGGAAAGCGAAACCGGCATCACGCGCACGGGCCGGCGCGTCGATGTGAAGATGATCGCGATCCGCAGTCACTTTGCGCCGGACAATATCGAGGGGATCCAGCAGGGTGACACAGTCTACTTCCACGTGACGAATATCGAGCAGGACTGGGACATCCTGCACGGCTTTGCGATCCTCGGCAACGAGAATTCCGAGCTGATCATGCAGCCCGGCGAAACCCGCACGATTCGCTGGATCCCAAAGTCCGCCAACATTTACCCGTTCTACTGCACGGACTTCTGCTCCGCGCTGCATCAGGAGATGTCCGGCTACGTCCGCGTGTCCCCGCGCAACTCCGCGGTCGCGCTCAAGGCGCAGACGAGCCCCAAGGCGCAGTCACAGCTTGGACGCATGAAGGCCATCGAAGGAAGCACGCGATGACAGTGATGGCCCGGGTTCCCCGGATGCTGACCGCCGCGGCCGCCCTGCTGCTCGGGGCGCTGTTCATCGCGCCGCTGTGGAGCATTCGTCTGGTGGCGCCTCAGTATCCGGAAGGACTCGGGTTTCTCATCCACGTGAACACCATCACCGGGATGAAAGAGAATGACCTCAACAGCATCAATGGACTGAATCACTACATAGGGATGCGCGCCATCGAACCCGGCGCGATTCCGGAACTCCGGTACATGCCGTGGATCGTGGCGGGCATCATCGTGTTCGGGGTGCTGGTCGCGCTGATGGGACGTCGGCGGCTTCTCATTGCCTGGCTCGCTGCGTTCGCACTGCTGGGCGCGGCCGGCATGTATGACTTCTGGCGCTGGGGGTATGACTACGGCCACAACCTCAGCGGCGATGCGATCATCGAGGTTCCGGGCATGTCCTATCAGCCGCCACTGATCGGGTCGAAGCAACTCCTGAACTTCCGTGCTACGTCCTGGCCCGCGGCCGGTGGAATTGCGGCGGGGCTCGCATTTGTTCTTGGGCTGGCGGCCGTGATGATGGCATATCGGCGGAGCCGTCCTGCGATGCTGGTCGCGGCAATGGCATTGGCCGCTCCCCACGCCGATGCGCAGCGCCGCATTGAAGTGAGTCCAGGGCTATCGTCGCCGATCGCCGCTGCGGTGCGAAAAGCGCGAGCCGGTGACACCGTGGTGATTCACCGGGGTGTGTACCGCGAGCCTACGGTGATCATCACGGTGCCTCTCATGCTGCTCGGCGAACCTGGTGCCGTGCTCGATGGCTCGGCAGCGACGCACATCCTTCGCATCGAGGCCGACGACGTCACCGTCCGCGGCTTGCGCTTCCAGGACGTGTCGCGCAGTCATGTCGAAGATCGCGCCGCAATCCGGGCCGGCGCCGTTCGGCATTGCCGGATCGAGGACAATCACATCCGAAACGCATTTTTCGGGATCTACCTTGCCGGGACGAATGGGTGCCGGGTGGCGCGCAACACGCTCGAGGCGGCCGGCCGTACCGAAGACCAGTCGGGCAACGGCATCCACTTGTGGACCGCGAGTAACATCGAAGTCCTCGACAACCGGATCCGGGGTCATCGCGACGGGATCTACCTGGAATTCGCGCACTTCGCGCGAGTCGCCGGCAATACAAGTGAGGACAACATCCGCTACGGGCTGCACTTCATGTACGCCGACGATAGCCAGTACGCGCGCAATGTCTTTCGGCGGAACCGGGCCGGCGTCGCGGTGATGTACACGAAACGCGTCGCGATGGTGAACAACCGGTTCGAGGAAAGCTGGGGGGCCGCGGCCTACGGGCTGTTGCTCAAGGAGGTGTATGACGCGCGCCTGACCGACAATGTCTTTGCCTCGAACACCACGGCGCTTGTTGCCGACGGTGCTACGCGTGTCATTGCCGCAGGCAACGAGTTTGCGAACAATGGATGGGGCCTGCGTCTTCTGGCCAGCACG
>JBKJKH010000133.1:0-8261 GCA_046597595.1 Gemmatimonadaceae bacterium | reverse complement strand
GGGAACAGGGAACAGGGAACAGGGAACAGGGAACAGGGAACAGGGAACAGGGAACAGGGAACAGGGAACAGGGAACAGGGAACAGGGGTAAGTTCGTCATGCATTCATACGGGATTTCCGCGGTCGTGGCGATTTTCGCTGCGACCGCGTTTTCGCGCGCGCTGCCCGCGCAGGATCGTCAGGCGACGCTGCCGGTGGGTGCAGCCTGTGATGCGAGCCTGCGCATCGTTTCGCTCGCGGTGCTGAACGCCGACGGTTCTCGCGCGGCCAATGCCAAGGTGTCGCTGCGGCGAGTACGGGATGGCAAGGTGGTGCTGAAGAATGCGGCGCGTCTCGACGACGGAATCTTCGAGCTCGCGCGCGATGGGGGCGGGGAAGTGCTCGTCCTATCCCCAGACTCCCCTTCTACGCCGCCCAAACGGCACGGCGTGCTGCTGACGACGAAGCCGCAACGCTTCATTGCCGAGGTGCGCGCGGGAAGGCAGATGAAGCGTGTTCCTCAGACGCTTGGCCTCGACGCGCACGGATGTCACGTGACGCGGTTCGCGGGAGTGGAGACGGTCACGCTGCGCTGAAGCAGCAAGCCTCGCACGCCGGAAAGAAGAAAAGGCCCCGCGTTTCCGCGGGGCCTTTCTGTGTTTCCTGGCGTGCCTTACTTGCTGCTGCGGCGACGGCGGACTGCGAAGCCTACGCCGAGAAGGCCGGACGCCATCAGGACCAGGCTCGCGGGCTCAGGCGTGACGTGCGTACCGACCCACGCCGAGTTCGGCGCGTACGACATGTTTGTGTGCGCGCCGAAGGCGCCGAAGCAAGACACGCGGGCGCAAGCCGTGCCGTCCGACTTCAGGCCGCTCGTCACCCATGACGCGACGCCGGCGATCTTACCGCCAACGAAGCCCGGGCCGCCCGAGTCACCGCGACCGAGCGCAACTTCATCTTCGCCGAAACCCGCGTCGCACAGGTCGGCGGTCGGCGCCGGTGTCCAGCCAGCCGTGCACATTGAATTCCGGTCCGCAGATCCGTTGTCAAAGTCGTAGACGAGGATGCCGTTGCTGTTGGTGTTCGTCATACCGAACGTGGCGTCGTCCATCGTGGCTTCCCAGCGGTTGGAGCCCTGAAGACGGCGTCCCGCACCGCCGAACTGGAACGCATCGCCGGTGTTTCCGTCGCCGACCAGACCCCAGCCGGAATAGTTCGCCCGGGTGTTGAGCGGATCGCCCGAGAAGAGCTGGTAGCGCGTCGCGAACGATGGCGCGAGGGCGCCGAGTCTGATCAGCGCCACGTCAGCCTCGTCAACGACGTTGCCGGTGTAGGCGGCGTTGAACACGATGCTCGCTGAATTGATGACCACGTCGCTCGAGGACGAGTTGGTCGCGCCGCGGAACCTGATTTTGGCACTGGTCGCCGTCGCGCCGCCAGCATTGGCTACGCAATGCGCGGCCGTCAGGATGTCGAAGCCCGTCCAGAGCAGGGAGCCTGAACAGCTGCCCAGCGCCGTCGTGCCGCGGAACATCTCGACCTTGACCACGCCACGGTATTGCGAACCGATGGCGTCATAGCGCGCCTGGGTGAGGCGGGGCCCGATCGTGCCATGCGTCGGATTCGTGTCAGCAATGACGAGCGAGCTCGTCGGCGTCTCCGAAACTGGCAACGTCGCCGTCGCTTGCGCGCCAGCCGTGGACGCGGCGAACAGCAGGGCGCCAACTGTCAACTTACGATACATGTGCATCTCCCTCAAACATTGCGAGTCATATCGACGACATCCGGGATGCCTTCTCACAAGACAGGCGACGGGCGCGACGTGAAGCAGGACGAAAGGAAGGAAGGCAGTACGCGTGCCCGAAACGCTGCGCTATCGCCACGCTGACTTTTCGTCGGCCAACCAGCGCAGACCGCGCCGGCAAAACGCGCAATGAAAGAGGACTAGAGAGTTGTCATACTCGCAAGGTAAGAAACGACAACCGTTTGCATGAATACAGCGATGCCGCTGACGACTGCGCGTTTATTGGAGAGCGGCGCGAGCGAATTACCGAGCCCTGGCGTAAGCGTGAGCACCGCAGAAGCGTACTAGTGCGAGGTGTCGCAGCGTCGCGCCCAAAGATGTAGCATCACCTCCGCATGTTCCTCCCCATCGCCAGCGTAACATCAGCGGCAAAGGCAGCAATACACCTAAAACGTCGAAAACGGCTAGCATGGGCTCGGAGCGCAGTGCGTCGTAATGCTTTACAGCGTTCCATTCCAGCGGCAAAGTGTCCTCACCGGGCACCGCTCACACTTCGGCACTCGCGCCGTACATACCAAGGCGCCGAGTTCCATCAGCGCCTGGTTGTGTGTCCAGGTGGCCTTGCCGGTCCGCGGCAGCAATTGCCTGGCGAGCGCCCACACCTCCTTCATCATCGCTCCGCCGCTCGCACGCGGAACGCCGAGGAACACGCGAGCGAGGACGCGCGCAACATTCGTGTCCACGAGTTCGGCGCGCTGCTCGTAGGCGAAAGACGCCACCGCACCCGCCGTGTATGCCCCGATTCCTGGGAGCGCCCGCAAATCGACTGGATCTTCGGGCAGCCGCGTCGTCGTCCGCGCCAGCTTCTGGAGATTTCGCGCCCGCGCGTAATAGCCCAATCCCTCCCATGCCTCGAGGACGCGTGACGGGCGCGCGCGCGCAACGGACTGCAGCGACGGAAAGCGGCGCAGGAAAACGTCGTAGTAGTCCACGACACGTGAGACCTGCGTCTGCTGGAGCATCAGCTCGGACACCAGCACGTGATACGGATTGCGCGTGCGGCGCCAGGGGAGATCACGCGCATTGTGGCGATACCAACGCGTCAGACGTCTCCGGAAATTCGCGCCTTTCAGTGCGCGGTCCACTGCGGAGCCTCAGAAAACAATCCGTTCACTACCCCGGTCTCGTGCATGAGCACTACGCCGAACACTACGCTCAGCGCGCCGGTCGCCAGGCGAAGACGCGCGCTGAACCGCGGTGCGCGACCAAAGGAATACAGGGTAGGCAGCGCGACGACCGCCGTCATCGTCACCATGCCGAGAATGGTCCCTGCGCCAAAGACCGCGAGGTACGCAATGGCCCACTGCGTACTCGGCACCGTCGCGACAACCAGGAGCGCGACGGCCGCCGAGCCGGCAAGTCCATGGACCACGCCGATGCCGAGTGCCCGCAGCCCCCCCGCACCGGATGGAATCTCACGCTTGCGTTCCACAAGGCTGGCGATGCCAAGCACGACGAGCACTACGCCCACCGCGAATTCGAGCGCGAGCCCGAGACGCGGAGGTACGACAAGCTTGAAGGCGATGATTGCGCCACCAACCGCGATGATCGTTGCTGTATGCCCTATTCCCCAGAGGGCACCGACGGACATGGCGCGCCACAGCGACCGCTCCCGGCTCACGATCGCGCTGACCGCGACGATGTGATCCGCGTCGGCGGCGTGCCGCACGCCGAGGAGGAGTCCGAGAAAGAGGAGTGAGAGCATGAGGTGCGCGCTGCGCGGGTGGAATGTATCTGCCCGCCCACCCATATTCACGGCGATGAGAGCTTCGCGCGGCGGCCGTTTGGTCATGATGACCCTGGGCGCCATGATAATGCTCGTACCCGTGCGCGCCACGGCGCACCTTCGCCTGCTGCGCTCCGAACCTGCGGCGGGTGCCTCGCTCGTTGGCGTCCTCCCGGCGATCCGCCTTTTCTTTTCCCTGAAAGCTGAGGTCGCACTCAGCGCAATTCTTCTCGTTTCGCTGAGCGGAGACACGGTGGCTCTCACGCCAGTCGAGAGCGATCCCACGGGGAACACGCTCGTAGCCTTCCCGCGTGAACTGATGCCTGCCGGGCGGTACGTCGTGCACTGGCGTGCAGCGTCGGCGGATGGTCATCCGATTCACGGACAGTTCGAGTTCGGCATGGATGCAGTCGTTCCCGCGACCGCGGCAGCAGTCGAGCACGACGAACATGCCGGGCACGACATGCCGCTCGTGACGACGGCTCCCGTACGCGGTGTGACGAAGCGCGCGGCGGAGGAGAAGGATGTGCTGAGGGGCCCATTGGTTCCCGCATTACTCCTCCCCGTTCTCGCTACCGTGGCGCGAGCGCTCAGTTTCGCCGCACTCTTCGGGATTGTTGGGGCGGTGTCATTCCGGTTTGCGGTGGTGCCCCGCTTGTGGCGATGGCAGAATGGGAAGCGCGCGGCTGGCGCGCTCTGGCGCGCCCGTCGTGTCGCGCTCAGCGCCTGCGGAATTTTTCTCGTGTCGCATGTCGCGCGTCTGGTGCTCGAAGGCACGATGCTGCTGGGCGGTGATACCGGACGCATCGCACCGGCACAACTCGCCGACGCGATGGCGGGCTCCCCGTGGGGTATTGCGTGGATCGTTGGCCTGGGCGGGATCGTGCTCGCCCTCGCTGGACTGACAGGCACTGGCGGCCGCCCCCTCCTCGGCTGGCACGCAGCGGCGTTAGGCAGCGTCATGCTCGTCGTTTCCGTGTCGCTTTCCGGCCACGCGGCCGCAACGAGCAATCCGCGTGTTACCGTGACGCTCGCCATCCTGCACGGCCTGTTCGCGGCCGGCTGGCTTGGGACGCTCCTCCTCGTGGTGGCGGCGGGTATCCCCGCGGCCATCTATGACGGACGGGGAGACGCGCCGCATCAGGGCGTGGCCGAGTTGATGGCGGCGTTCACTCCCGTTGCCGTTGTGTGCGGGATGCTCGCGGCCGCAACTGGCTCCTCCATGGCATATTCGCATCTCGGGTCCTGGACCGACCTGGTTCGCACCGGCTACGGCAATGCGCTGCTCGCGAAGCTCGTCGTGTTCGCCGTCACCGGTGCGCTGGGCCTGTTCCACTGGCGTGTGGCCGTGCCGCGCGTGAGCCAAGGCGGTGGCACAGGGAGCATGATCCGGACGGCCCGAGGAGAACTGCTGCTCGGCGCGCTGATACTCGGTGTAACGGCGGTGCTCGTCGCGACGCCGCTTCCCGGGGAGTAGGTCCTAGGAGACGGTGCGGGTTTTCCGGCGCAGGAAGTCCATCAGAATGAACTGCCCGAGCGTCATCGTGTTCGTGAAGTAGGCCTTGCCGCGGCTGATCTCGCTGAGGCGTTTCACGAATTCCACCAGGGCGCGATCGCGTGCGAGCATGAAGGTGTTGATCACGATGCCCGCCCGGCGGCAGTGGGAGACCTCGCGCAGCGTCTCCGCGATGACGTTGGCATCGAGCCCCATCGAATTCTTGTAGATCTGGCCGTTCGGCATGGTCATCGCGCTCGGCTTGCCGTCGGTGATCATCACGATCTGCCGCATGTCCTTTTTCTGTGCGAGCAGCAGGCGGCGCGCGAGGACGAGCCCCTCCCGCGTGTTCGTGTGATACGGTCCGACCTGGGCGCCTGCGAGCGCCGCGAGGGGAATTTCCTCGGCAGAGTCGTGGAAGAGCACCACCTTGATCGAATCACCGGGGAACTGCGTCCGGATGAGGTGCGTGAGCGCGAGCGCGACTTTTTTCGCCGGTGTGAATCGGTCCTCGCCGTACAGGATCATCGAGTGGGAGCAATCGAGCATGAGCACCGTCGCGCAGGAGGAGCGGTACTCGGATTGCCGGACCATGAGGTCGGGGTAGTCGAGGTCGAGCGGCACCTCGAGCGTGCCGGTGCGGGCCAGCGAGCGCTTGAGGGTCTCGTTGACATCGAGGTTGAGGACGTCACCGAACTCGTACTGCTTGCTCCAGCCTTCACTTTCTACACCGGTCGCGAGCCAGGGCGTATCGTGACTCCCCACGCTCGACCTGCCTAACGAGCCGAGGATGCCGCGGAGGCTTTTGTAGCCGAGGAAGTCGAGGCCCTTGTCGGTCAGCGAGAACTGCACGTCGCGGGAAGCGGCGTGCGCGAGGCCGCCCTTGCCCGTCACCTGCTGGTGGCCGGCGGGCATCTGAGGCGGGGCATCGATGTTGAGGTAGCCCTCCGCCGCCAGGCGCTGGACGAGCTCGTCGAGCAGGCGCGCGAGACGCGCCTCTCCATCTTCGTCACCATCGCCCCGCAGCGCCTCGAGCATTTCGGGCGTGAACTGGCCGCTCTCCATCAGGGCGTCGAGGATGGCTTGCTTGAGCGCGTCGAGCGATTTATCCGGTTCGTCTCCGCCGAAGTCGCCCCAATAGGGATGCGATGATTTCCCGCCGGCAAAGCCGGACTGGAGCAGGAAGTCGGCAAGCTTGTCGAGCAGCGACTGGAGGTCGACCGCGTCCGCGAGCTCGTTGGAAAACTTCGAATAGGTATGAAAGCGCACGAGTGGAGTGTGCCCACGTGGCGGGCGGCTGCGCAAGGCTTGCGTCCCGCCAGCGGTATCGGATGCGGTTCTGCTGCTCGAGATCGTTTCAGGTGCGTAACTTCCCCCTGTGCACTCCCTGAACCCGTTCCGCGTCCTCGTCGCTCACCGGAACTTCCGGATTTTCTGGATCGGGCAGACGGTGTCGCTGTCCGGCACGTGGATGCAGCAGATGGCGTTGGGATGGCTGGCGCTGGAACTCACGGGCAACGCGTTTTACGTGGGCCTTGTCGCCACGGCCGGGTCGCTCCCCATCGTGCTGATCTCGCTCCAGGCCGGGGTGTTCGTCGATCGGATGGACAAGCACAAGCTGGTCACCATCGCCCAGTGCCTGCTCATGGCCGACGCCGTGTTGCTCTGGTGGTTCGCGTGGTCAGGACACGCCACCATCGGCTGGCTGCTGTTCCTTGCGGCGGTGAACGGGCTCGTGAGTGCGATCGAGATTCCGGCTCGACAGGCGCTGATCATCGAGCTTGTCGGGCGGGATGACCTTCCCGCGGCCATCGCATTGAACTCCAGCGGATTCAACCTTGCGCGCATCATCGGGCCGGTGATTGCCGCGGTGGTGATCGCGAAGGCCGGTCTGGCGTGGTGCTTCGGGCTCAATGCGCTGAGTTATTTCGCGGTGCTCGTGGGTTTGTTGCGGATGCAAATGCCGAAATGGGTTGCGAAGCCGTCGGCGGCGTCGGCGCTCGAGGGAATGCTCGCGGGGATCCGCTACATGCGGTCAACGCCAACTGTGAATGCGCTGATGAGGCTGGTGACCGTGTATTCGGTGTTCGGCATTCCCTATCTCACACTCATGCCGGTGATGGCACACGACCGGCTCGGCCTGGATGCGAGCGGTTATGGATTGCTGCTGGCGGCGGTTGGCGCCGGCGGCGTGGCGGGGGCGCTTTTCCTCGCGGCGATCGGCCAGCGCGTGCGTCGCGGGCGGCTGCTCGCGTGGTCGTCCTACATGTTCCCCATCCTGCTCGGTGCGGTTGCGCTGACAAGATCTCCGGCGGTCGCAGGCGGGCTGCTGCTGTTGACAGGCTTCGCGATGATCCTCAACAACGCGCTCGGTAACGCCCTCCTGCAGGCGGTTGTGCCAGATGCGTTCCGGGGGCGACTGATGGCTGCGTATTCATTCGTCGTCGTGGGGCTGTCGCAAGTTGTGGGGGCGTTCATCGCCGGCGCGGTCGCGCACGCGTTCGGCGTCGAATGGGCGATCGGCGCGGGGGCCATGATCATGTTCGTCTATGCGCTGTACGCGACTCGCACGCCGGCGATGCGAATGCTTTAGCAGGGTGGCGAAATCCCTCTCTGCGGTGCTGGTTTGGATCGATATCGCGGATGAAGCGGATGATGCCGAAACGGCGCGGATACCTGCCTGGTGCGGGTGCCACGATAGTGCTGGGATGGGACAACGCGGACATGCGCGGACACCGGCGGGCGGACGCGGACATTCCCACTCACGGCTGCCGAACGCCGAGCTATTCCTTTCGTTTGTTGTGCTTCTCTCGGCTAGCGGCGCACAGGACTCGCAAGTTCATTGGGCGTCGGCTTGTGTCCGCGTTCGTCCGCGTCGTCCGCGTCCCCCCCGCGTCCCCCCCGCGGACTTGTCACGACCCTGACCTTTCTCAGCGTGTTAGCGTCCGGCTGAGGAGATGAGCGCGCGCACGTGCTCCCGTAGTCTCTCGGACTCGGTGGGGAGAACGAAACACAACTTCCCGGCGATGCGGACGGGGTCGCACTCGTCGGCTGAGCCGAAAAAAATCATCTGCGTCGCCGTCCCCACGAGCCGTTGCGCGACTTCGCTGCCTGGTGGAGATGCTGAAATGTCGGCAAGCACTGCGTGGGGGGTGAGGCGTCTGGTGGCTGCCTCGAGCGTTTCTCCGCGCTCGGGAAAGGCGATCATCGCGTCTTCCCCGAGTAGCGCGCCCAGCAGTGCGGCAATGATCGGGTCG
>JBKJKH010000121.1:0-2514 GCA_046597595.1 Gemmatimonadaceae bacterium | reverse complement strand
CGCGCGCCAGTGCATGCCGTTCTCGCGCGTACTTCGCCCTTGTCTTCGGCACCGGTGCTGAGGTGTCGCCAGCGCTCACCATGACGCGCGCGGATCTCGACTTTGAACGGGGCGTCTGTCACGTGCCGGGCACAAAGACCGCGACCCGGGATCGGCAGGGCGTGGAGATCGAAGCCTGGGCGCTCCCGATCCTGCGTGAAGCGTTCGGCGCCATTCTCCCGCACGCCAGGGTGCGGCTCTTCCCCGAGACGGTGAGCCGTTACGCGGTCTCAAATCGTCACGCGCTCGCGTGCAAGGCGCTGGGCCTCGAGGATCTCACCGTCCACGACGCGCGGCACTGCATAGCCGTCTGGTGGCGGTTGCGCGGCCGGCCGCTCGAGGAGATCGCCGAGCAGCTCGGACACGAGGGCATCGGCTCGACGTTGGTCTATGCGCGCTTCAAGGCGTCGGACGCGCGCGCTCGCCAGTCCGACTCAACCGATCACTCAACATCTACCGCGCCACCGAAGGTGAGCGTGGTGCGGGGAGTGCGCTAAGATGTTGCAGCGCAACAGATGCGAACGGAGGGACTCGAACCCCCACGGATTGCTCCACTGGATCCTAAGTCCAGCGCGTCTACCAATTCCGCCACGCTCGCGCGATCTCCACAGAATACGACCTCGCGATGGGCGATGCCAGAGCGCGGGAACCAGCCGCGTGTTTAGCGCAGAAACCGGCGCGCCAGCTGCTCCAGACGCTCGTCCTTCGCGTGCGCAGCCTCCGCGAGAATCTCCTCGACCACGGAGCGAAGCCGCGGCTCGCCCCAATACAGGCCGGTCGCGCGCTCAGCGAGCTGCGTTTCGTTTACGCGCGCCGCCTCGAGCAACGCCCGCGCTGCAGCCCGATCGAAGCCCGGATCATCGCGCTCGGGAAGATCGTAATGCCGACGCGGCATTTCTCCTTCCGCATCATCTCGCAGAAACGCACGCGACATACGGCCTCTCCCTCTTCAGTTGCAGTGCGGTTGCGGCAGTGACGGAAGTTGTTACCGCACGAACTTCTGCAGGCGGTCCATGTCGGCTTCCACCATCATCTCGACCAGACGCTCGAACGAAACGGTCGGGGTCCAGCCAAGGCGTTCCTTCGCACGCGTTGGATCGGCGAAGAGCAGCTCGACCTCCGCCGGCCGGAGGAACTTGGGGTCGAGCTTCACGTGATCGCGATAGTCGAGTCCGACGGCATTGAAGGCCGCCTCGCAGAGATCGCGCACCGAATGCGTTCTGCCCGTGCCGATGACAAAATCCGTCGGCGCGTCCAGTTGGAGCATCCGCCACATGGCATCCACGTAGTCGCCGGCAAACCCCCAATCGCGACGCGCCTCGAGATTTCCAAGCTTGAGATCCTGATTCATTCCGAGCTTGATGCGCGCGGCGCCGTCCGAAACCTTGCGTGTCACGAACTCGAGACCACGACGCGGACTTTCGTGATTGAACAGGATGCCTGACACCGCGTGGAGTCCGAAGCTCTCGCGATAGTTCACGGTGATCCAGTGGCCGTACACCTTCGCCACGCCGTAGGGACTGCGCGGATAGAACGGCGTTGTTTCGCGCTGCGGCGTTTCCAGGACCTGCCCGAACATCTCGCTGGAGCTTGCCTGGTAAAAGCGTGCCTTCGGCGCCGCCTTCCGCATCGCTTCGAGCATGCGTGTCACGCCCAGTGCCGTAAACTCGCCTGTCAGCACCGGCTGTGTCCACGACGCCGCGACGAAACTCTGCGCCGCGAGATTATAGATCTCGTCCGGCTTGACCTCCTCCATCGCATCCACGAGCGAGTGCTGGTCCAGAAGATCGGCCGACACGAGTTCGATCCGGTCGATGAGATGACCGATGCGCTCATAGGGCGTCGTCGAGCTGCGCCGCACGACACCGACGACGCGATATCCTTTCTCGAGCAAGAACTCGGCGAGGTATGAGCCATCCTGCCCGGTGACGCCCGTGATCAGTGCGGTAGGCACCTGGTTCCTTTCCTTTCCTGTTCTGTGTCTCGTGTAGAAAGCGGCGCCCTGCTCATGGTCGCCGCCAGAACTCAGAAAGTTAACTGTGGCAAGTGCGTTGACGGAGGCCCAGGAGGCCGGAAACCCTGACCTGAATGCAAAGGGGGCTGCGAATATCGCAGCCCCCTTTGGTGACCTACCCGTGTTCGACCCGACCCTACCCGCCGACGCGCAGGTTCACGACGCGCGTCTGCTGCCCGGATGGCTGATACACGTTCAGCGACACATAGTCGCCGTCCTTGAGTTTCGCGAGCGCTTTCTGCAGGTCAGCGACGCCACGCACCGGAGTTCGGTCCGGATAGATCACTTCGAAGATCACGTCCGACGGGATCAGCTTGCCGCGCGCCGGACCGCCCGGGACGACATCGATCACGCGTACACCGCGACGATCCGCCGAAATGCGATTCTCCTGCGCGAACTCCGACGACACCGCCTCGAGTGAGACGCCGAGCTTTTCGCTCGTGGTGCCGCTCTCATTGCGA
>JBKJKH010000088.1:0-3145 GCA_046597595.1 Gemmatimonadaceae bacterium | reverse complement strand
GGGATTCACCGTCTTCGAGATGACGACCTTCGCCGACGTGCCCAGGGCGTTGGCGTCGCGTACGCCGCCCGCGCCCTGGGCACGTCGGCGAAGGTCGTCATCTCGAAGACGGTGAATCCCGCGCGCCTGGCGCGGGTGCATTCGTATGGCGCGGAAGTGGTGCTGGTGGATGACATGCCGACAGGCTGGCAGCTCGTCTCGGAGATCGAGCGTGACGAGCAGCGCACCTTCGTGCATCCCTTCGAAGGCGCCCTCACGACGCTCGGCACGGCAACCGTCGGCGCAGAACTCATGGAGCAGGCGCCGGGATTGGACGCGGTGATTGTGCCTGTCGGCGGAGGGGGATTGCTCGCCGGTGTTGCCGCGGCAGTGAAGCAGATCGCGCCCGCGTGCGCGGTGTATGGCGTGGAGCCGGAGGGGGCGGACACGATGTATCGCAGCTTTCGCAGCGGGAAACCGGAGTCACTCGAGAAGATGCTGACGATCGCAGACTCGCTGGGTGCCCCTCATGCAGCGCCGTACTCCTTCGCGCTCGCGCGCCGCTACACGGACGACATCGTGCTCGTGGACGACGACGCGCTCTGCCGCGCGATGGCCCTGCTCTTCCACGAATGCAAGCTTGCCGTTGAGCCGGCCGGTGCTGCCGCCACGGCGGCGCTGCTCGGCCCGCTGCGCGACAGGCTGCGCGGAAAACGCGTTGGGCTCATCGTGTGCGGGGCGAACATCGACGCACAGTCCTACAGCGCTCTCCTGCAGCGCGGCGACACCCTGATGCGCCTCGCTACTGCGGCGGAATAGTCAGCGTCACCACGTCGCCCGGCGAGACGAGTATTTCGTCGGAGATTGGGGCCCTGGAGCTACCAATCGGGTCGGCGATGAACTGCAGCGTTTCGACGCTGGTAATGTTGATCGGGAGGCGGAACGTTGTTGTCTTCGCGCCTGTTGCCGTCCCG
Source organism: Gemmatimonadaceae bacterium (assembly GCA_046597595.1). GTDB lineage: Bacteria > Gemmatimonadota > Gemmatimonadetes > Gemmatimonadales > Gemmatimonadaceae > JBKJKH01. The sequence continues at coordinate 2,192 of JBKJKH010000088.1, read as the reverse complement.
ACGCGAATGCGCTGGCTGCGATACACGACGTAGATGTTCATGTCGAGAAAAGCCTGATTTTCGACACGAAGCGTCGTGATGGCGGACGGATCTACCGGAGGCGCCGGAGTGCGCGAACACGCCGGGATGCCGGTGAGCGCCAGGGCGAGTATTGATATGGAGAGGAGCCGCATGTCCTGATCATGCGGCCTGCGCTTGATCCTCGAAAGTGGCGCGGCGGCGCTACACGGTTGGTGGGCGAACGGATGTCAGCAGCTCCACTTCCGAGCCGGCTTCCACCTGTCGCTGCACTTCATCGCAGAGGGAGCGCACCCGGCCGGTGAGTTCGGCACTCGGGAGCTCGTTTCGTGCGGCGCCCGCGCGAAGGTCGGCCACCTGGAGCCAGAGCGTGCGCAGTGATTGCAGCAGGCGCTCGCGACGGCCACGCGATTCGTCGAGGCGATCCTGCATGCGACGCAACAGGTCCCGCTGGCTGGTCAGCAGTGCGCGCATGGCGGTCGCATCCGTGCCGTCGCTCCGGTCGGCATCGGAGAGTCGCAGTTCGAGGCGAGCCAGCTCCGTCGCGTCGGCGTTGCGTTCGAGCGTAAGGATATGGCCGTCAATGACGCCTAGCGCCTCCACGACTTGCCGGGCAGTCGCCATGGCTTCCGCTCCGAGCATCTGGTGTGCGGATGGCAGTTGCGCGGCGACGTCGCGAATGGCGTGCTCGTAGTCGCTGCCTTTCCGCGGCTCCATTGGGACGCGGCTCGGGGGCGCGCCCGGCGCACGCAGCAGCGCGACAATCACCGGCCTCTTCCAGAATGATGAGCCGCGCGTGCGTACCGTGACCATCCTGGCAGAATCTTCTACTGACAGGCCATGGCGGTTTCCATAGAGCCGGGCCAGTAGCGCTCCGCTTACAAAGGTTGCCCCGCAGGAGACGGGAATCGCGGCCGCGAGCAACAACCTGTGAAGCTGCGACCATGCGTCGCGGTCGAAGCGCCGCTCCGCGGAAATCCATTTCGGTTCAGGATCCCAGCGGTCGCTGAGACGATACATCATGAACATTGGAAGCCCGGTCATCGCGAGCAGGAACGATCCCCCGACAAGGGAGCGCGCGACCCTCATCGCTCGGGGTAGCCGTTCCCAGACATCCCCCTTCCCTCGCCACGCTTGCGGCCACGGGGCCAGCTGTGCCATCCAGTCGGGCACCCGAAACACGAGGCGCCACGCGGCTTCGCGAGCTAGCCCCAGCTTCGTTGCTACCCGATGAAGAGCTGGGATCCCACCGATGGGGGCGAGCGCAAATGGCAGAAGTACTTGCCAGAATGGGATCGAATACGCGTTATGGATGTCGTTGACCGGCGGAAAGAGAAAGAAGGAGTAGGCACCCATGGCGATGAACATCGCCATACCAATCAATACGAAGCCGCCGCTCTTGACGGACTCCAGCTCATCGCTCAGCTCCATCTCCTCACCATCTCCGGACAGCGCGATGGCAAGCTCGCCGGCACGCTGCCAGCGCTTGGCCGGCTCCTTCTCGAGACACCGGCGAATCGCAATGGTCAGATCGTCAGGCACGCCGGCCGCCGCGATCGGGGGCGGCTCCCGCGTCAGGTGCTGCGCAATGATCGCAGAGGGATTCGCGCCGTCGAATGGCGGCCTGCCGGAGAGCATCGCGTGGCCGAGCACGCCCAGCGCGTACAGGTCGCTGCGCCCGTCGATCGCACGATCACCGCTCGCCTGCTCCGGCGACATGTAGTGTGGCGTGCCGAGGATCGCGCCCTCGACCGTCAAGGTCGCACCGGACGCACTCGCCTTCGCGATGCCGAAGTCCGCCAGCATGGGGCGGCCGGATTCCTCGTCGAGGAGGATGTTGTCCGGCTTGATATCGCGATGGACCACGCCCTGTGCGTGCGCATAGTCGAGCGCGGACGCGAGCTCGCTGAGGATCCGGCGGGTGTCGTCTGGCGACAGCGTGCCGCGCGCGCGCAGGCGACCCGCAAGTGACTCGCCGCGGACGTATCCCATGACATAGAACACCAGTGATGCCGTTTCGCCGAACGTGAAGAGCGGCACGATGTTCTGGTGTGTCAGGCGTGCTGCCGTGCGCGCTTCACGCCGGAATCGCTCCCTCCCTTCCTCACTCCCCGCAATTTCCGGAGGCAATACCTTGACGGCGACCATCCGGTCGAGCGCCCGCTCGCGCGCGA
>JBKJKH010000435.1:0-2782 GCA_046597595.1 Gemmatimonadaceae bacterium | reverse complement strand
CCCAGACAAGCACGCGCAGCAGCCAGTCCCGCTCGGCAAGGAGGAGCGTATCAGACCACATGCGCGTGCCGTCCTTCAGCCCGCGAGAGCGGGCACGTCGCTGTCGGCGCTTGCTGGTACGGGCGTGGTGGCCATGACGAGTTGCTCTTCGCGGCTCCGCAGCGCCGGCGATTCGCCGCGCCACAGCACGATGCCGCGCAAGCGGACACCCGCCTGGCGCGCGCTTTCGTTGAGCGCGGCGAGTGTCGCGATGCTGGTCTGTGCCACACGCACGCAGAGGAGCACGTCCGTCAGGGGGAGCAGTGCGTGCTCCGGGGCATCGAGGACGTTGCCTGGCGCACCGATGACGCAGAAGTCATAGCGGCGCGCGATGCGCGCGAGTTCATCCCTGGTGTGCTCGAGCCCACTCAGCCCCATGCCGGTGACGTCCCGTCCGCCCGCCGTCACGACGTCGAGCGTGCGATCCCGGCCGATGGCCGGCGTGGTAATGACTTCGGACCAGCCAGCACGGCGCGCGAGTACTTCGGCAGTACCGGGTGAAGGACGCAAGTGCAGGATGGAGGAAATGCCGCACGCCTTCGTATCGGTGTCCACGAGCAGGGTATTGCGCGCTTCGGTTGCGGCGATGAACGCGATGTTCGCTGCGACGGCCGCGGCGATGGCAGGGTCGTCGCCCATCACCGTCACGGTGCGCGCATTCGAACCGCTCGCGATCAGGTGGAGAAAGATCCCGCGATACGCACGCGACCCTGGCTCGAGGTCGGGCGGCGCGAGCAGGTCTACTTGCCTCCGGTCGCGCTCATCTGCGCGCTCACCGGGGCGTACCAATCCGAGAACCCGCACACCGGTGATGCGCTCGACTTCGGCGGGATCGGACACGGCGGGGCGCGTGACCTCGAGCAGGAGCGAGAACGCGAATCCGATGCACAGGCCCAGCAGCAGTGCGGCGATGAGGATCGCGAGTGGTGGCGCGAGGGTATTCGCTTCGTCGCGCGCCTTGTTGGCGCGCCGTTCGAGATCGGCGTTGAACGTGCGGGCAATGGCAAGCGCACTCGCGGTGCGTTCGCGCAGAACGCCAGCGGTGTCCGTGCGCGCGCGGAATGGCATCGTGTCCACCACCGGCACGCCGATCACGGGGGCCAGCATTACGGGCGCACCGGTCGCGAGACCAGCAGAGTCGCCGGCCGCGACTACGAGGGCCGCGGAATCACGAACCGCCTGCGCCATCTGGGTGGCAGTATCGCTCGCCGCTTGGTTGATGCGCGCGATCTCATCGCGCGCCACGGTTCGCTTCGCCTCGGCGATACCCTGGATCGCGCGTCCCAATGCAGTGGCGCGGGACGTCAGGGCCACGAACATCGGATCCACGCCTCCCACAGCGCCGAACCCTTCGCGTTCGCGTTCGATGGCCGTGAGTGAGTCGAGCAGTTGCTGCACCCGCGCATCATTCCGCAACAACGGAGACTCAGCGATCGCGCGATACGTTTGCGGGAGGGGGGAATTCTCCACGCGGGTGACGAGGCGACCGAGCACTCGCGCGACGTCCGTGAGCGAGTCGCGTTTCCATTTCTGGGCGGGCGTGAGTCGCACAGCTGCTGTCGGAGGGGGCGTGGTCAGGCGCGCTCGGACCTCGCGGAGCAGGCTGTCCTGTTGCTGATACTCCTGATTTGCGCGCTCGTAGGATGCGACGAGGGGGGTGGTGTCCTGCACGCCCTCGCGCTGGACGAGTCCTGCGCGCATGGTCCGTGTCTTTCCCGGCAGAAGTACGAGAAAGACCAGCATCCCGACGAAGACAACCGTACCGAGGACAGCGACGCGCGACCTGTGTCGAAGCGCGTTGCGTCCACGCGCCGCCAACCAGCGCGCGCGTCCCGCCACATCGCCACGACGCGGACGGAGCGCCCTGCGTTCGGGAGGGAGATCGGGGGTGGTCATGGTGTTCGCATTCTAATGCAAGGCGATGGCCGTGCCACCGCGCCGCACTCCGGAGGGCGACAAAAACGGCGGCGCCGAAGCGCCGCCGTCATGCCGTAAGAACGACCAGACTACTGGACCGTGACGACGCCCTTCATGTTCATGGCGAGGTGCGGCGTGCAGTGGAACGGGTAGGTGCCTGCCTTGACGTTCGCGAAGGAGACGGTGAAGGACTCATTCGCATTCATCTTCATGCCGCTGGAGAGCATGCCCGACTTGTCGGCGCCCATGTTCGCATCGAGCTGCATTTCCATGTCGTCAGCGACGGTGGCCTGGTCGAAGGCGACGTTGTGCGGGCCGCCGGAGATCATCGTGAACTTGACGCCGTCGCCGGCCTTGACCGTGATGTTGGCTGGCTCGAAGCGATAGCCCTTGTCATCGCCGATCATCTTGATCTCGTGGGTCTTACCGGTGATCGGGGCCATTGCCATAGTGCCACCGGCGGGCGTCGTGCCCGATGCGGGAGCAGCCATGGGGGTATCAGCGACCGCGACGGCGGAATCGGCGGGCTTGTCACCCTTCGCACAGGCGGCAAGGGTGGCGACAGAAACGAGGGCGAGAGCGTAGAAACGCATGTGGCGGATAGCCTCCAAAGAGCCTGACTTTTGTCAGTAGCGTATTGATGTGATCACTCTCTAAGGACACTCCCTGGAGAGACTCGAAATATACGCATTTTTGAAGCCGATTCCAAGGCCCGCGCCGCCGTTTACTGGACTTCCGCGGCGTCGCAGACTACCATGCGTCCATGCTTCACCTGCCCGCACACGTTGTGTTCCATCATCACGGTCCTACGGGCCCGGGGAGCGCA
>JBKJKH010000011.1:0-4648 GCA_046597595.1 Gemmatimonadaceae bacterium | reverse complement strand
GCCACCGACTACTGGCGCCGCTACCGGCTGCCGCTGTTGCACTACGGCACGTGGCATCCCGTGCGTCAAGGGAGCACGTGGCTCGCGTCGCAGTGGGAACAGCTGCTGTCACTGCGTGCGGCCGGCATTCCGGTCACCGGCTTTGTGTGGAGTGCGCTGGTCGATCATCTCGCGATGGTCGGCGTGGACGTCGATGGCGGAGACCGATGTCGTTCGGATGGCGCGGGGCTCTTCACGCTCCAGCGGCAGCCGACGGCAGTGGCGGAGGACTACTCCCAGTTGATCCGGCGGTGGACCGCGGTGGTCACGGACGATGCTGGCGATGCGTCATCCGCGGAGAGGGCGGAAGACGCCCAGCAAGCCAAGGTGCTCTAGGAATCTCGTTCCTGTGGTGGCAACCGTCGCCAGTCGAGCAGCACAAGGAACGCGTCGAGCGTGATCACCACCGCCGACACAGCGCACCACGGACAGAAGGTGCGCAGCACGTAGAACTCGCCGAACTTGAGACGCAGCGTGAACAGGACGGCCGGGTAGATCAGCGCCATCAGGACGATCGTCACCCAGCGCGCGTCGCGCCAGCGCGGGATCAGGCCGGCCAGCGCGGTGATCACGACGAGCGTGTAGCCGACGGTCCCGATCAACGCGACGTCCACGCCGAGGAACCATCCAAAGCGGCTCATCTGCGCGCGCACGCACCCGCCGCCGACTCCGCACGACAGCAACACGAGCGGCTGTCCGATTTTCCACAGGTGGAGATACAGCGCCACCCCTGCCGAAAGCGCGCTGAGCAGCGCGATCGCTGCGCGGTACTTTCGCATCAGGCCGGACGAGCACCGCTGGTAGCCAGCCGCCTCAAAACACTACCCGAAGCTGGAGATAGGCCCAGTGCCTGACATTGCCCTCGGCACCAAGCGCCACGGCCGACGCGCCGGCTCCGGCGCGAAAGAGGGAGTAGCCGAGCTCTGCGGACGCCGCGGGGTTGACGCGGATTGGCGCGACGAAATCCAATTCCCACCCAAGGGCGCGGTCACTTCCCGCTGCCAGTCCGAAGCGATGAAGCTGTCCCTGGAGTGCGACGTCGCGCGTCAAGCCCGCCGATCCGCCGAGAAATGCGTCAACGAGTCCCCGCTCCTTCGTGCTCGCCGCGGGATCGCCGATCACGTCCATCAGGCCGTACAGCGGGTGGTTCGTGGCGAAGAGCGTGTTGAACGCGCCATACCGGGAATCAGACGGAGTGGCGTCGCCGGACACGATATCGACGCCGGCGCGCAGGGTTCGCCGCGAATCTACGCGAGGCGCGGAACCCACGCGCGCGCCCGCGAGCCAGGCCCGCACTTCCTGAGGCCGTGACAGCCCGCTGGCTGCGGTAAGGACGTGCTGGCGCCCTCCCTGCATCGCGCCCTCGACTTCAATGCCGACGGTCGTGTGTGTACGCAGGCGAAGGTCAAGTGTCGTCCGATGCGCGTCGGCGAAGCTGCGGTACTTCGCCCCGACATCCCGGATGATCGTCGCGTCAAGAATTCCGTTGGCTGCCGATCGCGAGGCGAACAGGCCGACTACGGTCTGATCGGTCGTCGCCGCGCCAACGGGCGCGCCGAAGTGCCGTCCCCGTTCCTCAACGGTCGCGGCAAACGCCGTCGCCGACCACCGCTCGATTCCCGGCTTTCTGGAGGGAGACGTCAGGAGTAGTCTCACACCATCGAAGGTTCTGCCGGTATTCGACCAGGCCACTGCACCCATGAGCCGCTCATTGCCCAGGGCAACCTCCTGGCGGCCGACGCGCGCAGCGAACGCGCGGGACTTCGAGGCCTGCCCCAGTTCGAGAAATGCCTGATGGATGTCGAACACGTCAGTGGCCGCACTGCTCGAAGCCTGCGCGCCAAGTACTCGGCTGTCCTGTGCCTGGAGCAGGATCCGGGCACGATGACCCGCGTCAACCATGACGCCGATGCGAGAGCGCAGGTACGTGAATGCATCCGCCGCCGCCGGGACGAACGGGCGATCCCACTCCGTTCGGGTGCGCACTTCGCCAAAGAGCGTGACGACCGCGGGCGGCGCAGTTGCCGGGGTCGTCTGCGCACCCAGGGGAAGGGAGGAAAACGCGACTACGAGCGGGATTGTCAGGTGGCGCATCGATGTCACTCGTCGTGCTGGCGAACGGCCTAGTGACCTGCCGTCGTCAGACCCTTGATCAGTGAAAAGATCTTGGGGTTGTCCTCGCCGACGACTTTGATCATGCCGAGTGCACCTTTGTTGAATGCGCGGAAGATCGCGTGGTCGACCATGATCAGCGTGCCCTTCTTTTCGGCGCGGAACTCAACGATGGCTGAGCCGCCGGCTGGGACGAGCGTGGTCTGGACGTTCTGCTGGGAGATGCGCGTGCCCCCCTCGCCGTAGACGTTGTCGAATACTTCGCCGATGACATGGAAGCTGCTGGTGAGGTTGGGACCACCGTTCCCGACATAGAGGCGGACGGACTCGCCGACGTTCACCTGCGGCGCCTTGTCGCCCGTGAGCGCGCCCACTGAGCCGTTGAACACGACGTACGTCGGCTGTTCGGCCGCGCCTTTGTCCATGTCGAGTGTCTGCGGCTGCCCGGGAGCACCGGGCTTCGCGTAAAACTCGCTCTGCATCACGTACAGCTCGCGATCGACCTTCGGCAGCCCGTCCTTCGGCTCGACGAGAATCAGCCCGTACATGCCGTTCGCGATGTGCATGGGCACTGGCGAGACGGCGCAGTGATAGACGTAGAGGCCGGGATTGAGGGCGCGGAACGAGAACGTCGAGTTGCTGCCCGGGAGGGTCAGCGTCACGGCGGCGCCGCCGCCAGGCCCCGTGACGGCGTGAAGGTCGATGTTGTGCGGAACGCTGTTGCCCGGATGATTCTTGAGGGTGAGCTCGACGAGGTCACCTTCGCGTACGCGGATGAAGTTGCCCGGCACGGTGCCGCCGAACGTCCAGAACGTGTAGTCGACGCTGTCGGCGAGACGCATCGTCTTCTCGATGGTCTCGAGTTCCACAATGACCTTCGTGGCATAGTTGCGGGTGATCGCCGGCGGCACGGCCGGCGCGGATGCCAGGACGGCCCTCTCTTCGCCGCGGATCTCCGGCAATGCATGCGTCGGGATTCCACCGCCGTCGTTTTTACTGGCGGCACGGGCGAAGTCGCAGCCCGTCAGTGCGGCAGAGGCAAGGACGCCAGTGGTCGCGAGGACGGCGGCGCGACTGAAGCGGAGAAAACCGGGGAGCGCGTGCGTGCGGTGCGGAGCCATCGGCAACCTCGAGAAAGATGCGATTCACCTGAGTGGGAGGAGAATCACCAATTCGAGGCCCTGGGCCTGTCGGTGGAAACCGGAAATCAGGTATTGGATCCGGGCACGAAGTGTCGGGGATTACCTGACACGCAGATACAACACACTATCGGTAGTTGCCGAACTTCAGCTCCACCCCGAAATCCTGGCTGCGCAGCAAGGTCATCGCGTCCTGCAGGTCGTCCTTCGACGGCGAACTGACGCGCACCTGTTCACCCTGGATTGCCGCCTGGACTTTCTTCAGCTTCGCGTCCTTGATGGCGGCGGCAATTTTCTTCGCGGTCTCGCCGTCGAGTGCCTGCTTGAGCTTCACATCGCGGCGCACCGTGTCGCCCCCGGCCTGCTTCAGGTCGCCCACGTCGAGATTCTTCACTGACACCTGGCGCTTGATGAGCTTCCCCTGGAGCACATCCCAGAGCGCAGTCATCTTGAAGTCGTCGTCGGCCGTCAGGGCAAGGATGCCTTCGGTACGCTGGAAGTCTATCGCCGCCTTGGAACCCTTGAAGTCATAGCGCTGGGCGATCTCCTTCTGCGCCTGGTTCACCGCGTTGTCGACTTCCTGGAGGTCGACGCCGGTCGTCACATCGAAGCTGGAGTTCTGGGCCATGCGGGGAACAGGGAACAGGGAACAGGGAACAGGGAACAGGGAACAGGGAACAGGAAGTTACAGCGACGAGGCCGGCAGCTGAAAGCTTCCGGCCTCGTGAAGCCACGACGGCCACGGGAAACACCGAAAGGCCGTTTTCATTGTTCGTGCTCCGTGTCCTCCGTGTGCTCCGTAGCTATTGCTGGTTCCTTGCGGGCACCTGCGGAGGGGTGGAGCGCCGAAATTCGGCATCCACCGCCGCAGCAACGCCGTCGCGGTTTCGGATTCAGCCACGACGGACACGGAAGACACCGAACGGCCGTTTTCGTTGTTCGTGCTCCGTGTGCTCCGTGGCTATCGCTGGTTCCTCGCCGTCGTGTGCGGAGGGGTGGAGCGCCGGAACTCGGCATCCAGCGCCGCATCAACGGCGTCGCGGTTTCGGATGATGTGCACGGGAACGCGTTATCCGAGGAAGCTTTCGAGCGCCCTTGCGCGCGAGACGTGACGCAGGCGGGACAGCGCCTTCTCCTTGATCTGCCGCACACGCTCGCGCGTGATACCGAGCAGGGATCCGATCTCCTCGAGCGTCATCGGCTCGCTGGCGTCGAGGCCGAAGTAGAGGCGGAGAATCTTTGCTTCGCGTTCCTTGAGCGAGGCGAGCGATTCCTCGATGGCTTCGGTGAGCGCCTTCTCGAAAGTCAGCTCGTCGGGCGTCGGGTTGACCGTGTCGGCGAGATAGTCGAGGAGGCGG
>JBKJKH010000616.1:0-6246 GCA_046597595.1 Gemmatimonadaceae bacterium | reverse complement strand
CCCGTCGAGTACTACAAGCTGCCGAACGGCCTGCGCGTGGTGCTCTCACCGGACAATACCACGCCGACGGCAGTCATTGCGGTCTACTACCAGGTTGGATTCCGGCTCGAGCCAAAGGGTCGGACCGGCTTCGCGCACCTCTTCGAGCACATGATGTTCCAGGGATCCGCCAACCTGGGAAAGATGGAGTTCATCAAGAACGTCGAGAAGAACGGCGGCATCCTGAATGGTTCCACGCGCTTCGACTATACCAACTACTTCGAGGTTGTCCCCTCGCATGCGCTCGAGACGATGCTGTGGGCGGAGGCCGACCGCATGCGCGGATTGGCCATCGACAGCGCGAATCTCGCCAACCAGCAGGGCGTAGTGAAAAACGAAGTAAAGGTGAACGTCATCAACCAGCCATATGGGGGGTTTCCCTGGCTGGACATGCCGCAACTGGCGAACACGAGCTGGCAGAATGCCCACAACTTCTACGGTGATCTTGCCGAGCTCGATGCGGCGTCGCTCACGGATGTGAAGGAGTTCTTCAGGACCTTCTATGCACCAAACAATGCCGCGCTCGTCGTCACCGGCGATTTCAACCCGGCCCAGACCAAGGCGTGGATCACGAAGTACTTCGGCAATATCCCGGCGCAGCCACAGCCACCGAAGCCGGATCTCAGCGAGCCGCGCCAGCTCGCGGAGAAGCGTCACTCCAAGCCCGACGCGCTTGCGAAGCGCCCTGCGCTGGGTGTCGCCTATCACGTACCGGAACGCAACACGCCGGAGTGGTACGCGTTCGGCCTCATCGACCAGATCCTCGGCAGGGGACGCGACAGCCGCTTCTACCAGGAAGTCGTGCAGAAGCGCGCACTCGCTGGCGGTGTCGCCACCGGCATCAATGTGGGCCTGGGTAACATGTACAACTACAGCGGGCCGATCCTGTGGATCGCGACGGTGTTCCACGACAGCAACGTCAGCGCCGACTCGATCATCAAGGCGATGGACGTTGCCATCAACGATCTCCAGACGAAGCCGATCGACCAGGCAACGCTGAATCGCGCGCAGGTAAAGGTGCGTTCCGAGCTGTACGGGATTCTCGAATCGCTCGTCGGCTTCGGCCGGGCTGACATCCTCGCCTCGTTTGCACTCTTCGACGACGATCCCGCGCGCATCAACCGCCTCGAGGCGGAGTTCGCGAAAGTAACCCCCGCGATTATCCAGAAGACCGCGCAGGAATACCTGCGTGCAGGCAATCGCACCATCCTGACCATCGTGCCGGCGCCCGCGCCGGCTGCAACCAGGAGCGACAAGTGAGCCGGGAGACTCCAGTCATGCACATCACTTCACGCATCACCCGCGCGCTCGCGCTCGCGCCGCTCGGCTTGCTGGCCGCGGCGATGCAGCTCGGAGCGCAGCAGATCACCAAGGACGCGCCGCCGCCGCAATCCGCGCGACAGATGCCGCCGCCGGTCGGCACACCAAAGGATTTCAAGCTTCCGCAGCGGAAGGAATTCACGCTCGCGAACGGGATGCACGTCACGCTCGTGCCGTTCGGCAAGGTGCCCAAGGCGACGGTGCGCCTCGCGATGCGCACCGGCAATATCGACGAGAAGGCGAGCGAAGTCTGGCTCGCGAATGTGACTGGCGAGATGATGAACGAGGGAACGACATCGAAGTCCGCGACGCGTATCGCCGAGGAGATGGCGGGAATGGGTGGCGCGGTGAACGTGGGTGTCGGCAACGATCTGTCGAATGTTGTCGCCGAGGTGCTGTCGGAGCGCGCAGCGGACGCCGTGCGGATGGTGGCCGACGTCGCACGCAACCCGCTCTTTCCAGCAAGTGAGTTTCCGCGCATCCGTGCGAATCGCCTGCGCCAGCTTGCGATCGCGAAGAGCCAGCCGCAGGCACTCGCGAACGAGCGCTTCATGAACGTGCTGTATGGCGATCATCCCTATGGCCGCGTCTTTCCGACAGAGGCGATGCTGAACGCGTTTTCAGTCGAGCAGGTCAAGGCGTTTCACTCCGCGAACTGGGGTGCGCGGCGCGCGCACATATATGTCGCGGGCGTCTACGACCAGCTCGCGGTCGAGAAGGCGATCCGTGATGCATTCGGGAGCTGGCAGAGTGGTGTGGCGCCGGTGACGATGCCGCCGCAGCCGAAAACCAACAAGCATGTTGCCCTGCTCGACCGGCCGAATGCCGTGCAATCGACGATTTACCTCGGCCTGCCCGTCGCCCCGCCGAAGAGCAGTGATTACACGGCGATGCTCGTGACCGACCAGATTCTCGGCGGGGCGTTCGGTTCGCGGATTACGTCGAACATCCGGGAGCAAAAGGGCTACACCTACTCTCCGTTCAGCCAGGTGGCGACGCGCAACAATGAGTCGTACTGGGTGGAGATTGCCGACGTGACCACCAACGTCACTGGTGCTTCCCTGACCGAGATCTTCAAGGAGATCGACCGGATGCGCAACGAGCCGGTTGGCGCGGACGAGCTCAAGGCGATCCAGAACAACATGGCGGGGGTGTTCACCCTGCAGAACGGCTCGCGCTCCGGCGTGATTGGCCAACTCGCATTCAAGGATCTGCAGGGGCTGGGCGACGATTACCTCACGGGATACGTGCGCCGCGTGCTTGCTGTCACGCCGGGGGATGTCCAGCGCATTTCGCAGACGTACCTCGTCCCCGGCAAGATGACGATGGTGGTGGTTGGCGATAAGAAGACGGTGGAGGAGCAGCTCGCGCCGTGGGCGACGGTGGCTCCGTAGCGCGAACGGCATTGTGCTCCGCTCCGCGGCGAAAGGGTGATGCAGGCGCATGGCTATCGGGATAGTGTGCCGGCATCACCCCAGTCCGGAGTAACACGTCATGAATACAGATCGACTCGACGGTGTGCTTGCCGCGCTCAATCACCACCGTCAGCGCGCTACGTACAGTGCGGTGGCGGGGCTCGTTGGCAAGACGCCGCGCTCGCTCATGCGCGGGAAGTCACGGGAGCACGCCAATTCGTGGATTGTCGCGAAGGGTGCGGGTACGCCCACGGGATATTCAGCAGAGGAGACGCATCCGCGTCTGATGGAGCACTCGACGATTCTCGATTCGCCTGAGGCGCTGCGGGCGTGGCTGGTGGAGCGGGGCGAGACGCGGCAGGGCTGAGCGCGCACTCGAATATGTGGAATGAACGAATACACGAAGTGCTCGATTTGTTGATTCGTGGATTCCGGGGATTCTACGTATTCGAGTGATCGAAGGTAGCAGCGGCTCGCCGCTGCATATGATTGCTGCCCTTGCAACCAACCCTGGGCATTCGTCGGACTGGCAGGCTGGTATAACCTTGGTTATACTATGCCGCATGAAGACCGCGATCTCGCTTCCTGACGCCCTTTTCGAATCTGCGGAGGCGCTCGCGCATCGCCTTGGCGTTTCTCGCAGCGAACTCTTCGCCACTGCTGTCGCAGCATTCATTGCGCAGCATGACCGCACTCGCCTGACAGAACGCCTCGATGCGGTCTACGCGAACGCAGCGCACGACGCGTCCGACCTGGGTCTGGCCGCGTTGCAGGCCCGGTCGTTGGCGCGCGACAAATGGTGAAGCGGCGCGAGCCGCCGGCGCCCACTCTCATTCGGCGAGGCACCGTGTGGTGGACCAAGCTTCCCGAACCGGTGTCCTCGGAACCCGGGTATCGCCGGCCTATGGTGATAGTGCAAACGGACGCGTTCAATGCGAGCCAGATTCGAACCGTCGTCGCTGTCGCCCTGACGTCGAATCTCTCGCGCGCGGACGCGCCCGGTAACGTGCGCGTGGCTGCCCGTGAGGCGGGGCTCGCGACCGACTCGGTGGCGAACGTCTCGCAGATCGTCACGATCGACAAGAGCTTTCTGAGCGAATACAGTGGACGGCTCCGTGCTCGCACAATGGCCGCGATTGACGACGGAATGCGCCTCGTGCTCGAGTTGTGATGATGCACTCGCACTCAGAACTACTACACCGACTTGCGCGGCTAGATGATGTTGACATGCTTCGAGGTCTCATGGCTGCGGCTATATCTGAGCTGCAGAAGCCGTTCCTGAGTGCAGAGCAGATCGAGTCGAGCCGAACGATCATGGGGCTGGATACCCAACTGATCGAAGATGGCACCTATTTCATCGTAGAAATTGCCGATGCATTGGCTGGATGCGGCGGCTGGAGTCGGCGTGCCACCCTTTACGGTGGTGACCAAACCCCTGGTCGCAGCGCTGCGCTACTCGACCCTACGCGGCACGCCGCGCGTGTGCGTGCGATGTATACGCACCCCGACCATATTCGAAAGGGCGTCGGTCGCCTGATCCTCGAGCTTTGCGAGTCGGCTGCCAGGGCGGAAGGCTTTGGCCAGGTCGAACTGATGGCCACGAAGAGTGGAGAGCCGCTATACCGTTCGTGCGGCTACCAGGCGATTGAGCAGATCGTAGATCACCGCGGCGGCATGGGCGTGCCACTCGTGCGCATGGGGAAGGTGCTTCCGTGACAGCGTGTCATCCGTAGACCTTCATGGTGGCCTCGTCGATCTTGCTCGCGCTGGCGCCGGCGTGGGCCCGATGATGGCTCAGCGAACGCTGTGAAGCAGATCGGCGACGTGGGCTGCCCCTCGATTCGTACGCCGAGTGGAGCATAGGGCGTCGCGGAACGCAGCTCTGCTGGACGTCGAGTGCGTGGAAGGATCGACGCGGGTCGGCGCGGGCGCGGCCTGGGGCAGGACGGCCACCGGGATCGAATCCTTGTGGACATCCATTCCTAGAGCGATGATAGAGCTGGTCGTCGATAGCGTTAGGCGGCATCCTCGCTTTCGGGCTCCTCGCACCAACCTTCATACGCCATCAGCGGGAGCCACGTGCCCATCCCCAGACGTTCACTCCGAGCACGCAGCGCGCGAGCATGCATTCTCCTGTTGCTCTACCTCCCCGCCTGTACGTCCTGGCATGTCGAGTCGCCGACACCAGCGCAGTTCATTGAACGAGAGAGACCCGAGCGAGCCCGGGTTACCCGGACCGACGGCTCGCACATTGTCCTCGAGCACATTGCGCTGCGGGCAGATACACTCGTAGGCACTGGGCACGGCCAGGACCAACAACGGGACGTGCGCATACCGCTGACCGACGTGCGACAAGTAGCGACTCGTCGTCTCAGCGCAGGCCGGACAGTTGGACTCATCGTGGTGGGCGTGCCTGTCGGCATGTTGCTGGCCCAGTTGCTGTTAATTAAGGCCTCGGGCACTGATTACTGAGGACGGTTCCTTTTGGGGACCGTCCTTTGGCGTGTGGCGGGCATGTAAAACGTCGCGGGAGCTCGGCACGGCTCGGTACCTGTCATAACTCCTGGTAGCCGAACCGCAGACCGCAGCGACGAGAAGTTGACCCCGGGTTCGGCGCGCGCACTACGCCATTCGAGAGATGCTGGAAGCGGAACGTCACACCGCTGCCGTTTGCCCAGCAACACCCCGATGCCCGCGTGTTCACCAAACTAAAACCTGGTGCCGTGCCCAACGCGGCGCGCAGCCGCGTTTCGCTGATACGATGGAATCCGACAGCGTGGCGGTAGCGACGCCTTGATGTGCCTCACACGACTGCTCGCGGCGCAGGGCAACGATCGAGTGAGGCGTCGCCAAGCCGCTTGGCGATATCACCGGAGCCGGCGGAAACGTTTCACTGCGCGCCCAGCTGGTACCGGTCGGGGGCGTCGACGCGTTGCGAGGCCTGCACCCGCGCTACTTGGTGAGCCGGTTTGCTCCCGTTTTTCGCGTATAGGGTTGGAGGCCGTCATGGTTCGTTCACCGTCAGTACATAGAAGTGGAGGCCGTTATGATTCGTTCACCGTCGCACTCGGTCGTCGTCGCCCTGGCGATGGCCGGCAGCTTCACTCCAGCCAACGCCAGGGCCCAGATTCCGTCCGAGGCGAGTCAGAGCTCGCTGCGGATCCCGGCGGGCCGTGTGCGCGCCTCTGGCGACGTGCAGTTCCTGACCATGAATGACTCTTACTCTCGAGTCACGACGGGCGTTCGCGTGGTCGCGCTGACACAGTCGGAGGCCGCCCACTCCGTGAACCGCCTCAGTGGGCTTACGCAGGTCGCGGGCGCGGCACGCGCTACGGTGTCGCAGGCCGATGCCGCGGGGAGAAAGGTTCGCGTGACGCTCGCCAACGGTGATCGGTTCAAGGCCGAGCTTGCGCAGCTCTCCGCGACCGAGCTCGTCGTGCGGAGGCGGCGCACCGACGTGCGCTACCCGCTC
>JBKJKH010000472.1:0-2891 GCA_046597595.1 Gemmatimonadaceae bacterium | reverse complement strand
CGTTGTGAATCATCTTCACAACGGTATCGAGTATGGTGTCATGCAGTTGATCGCGGAGGCGTACGACCTGCTGCGCCGGGCACTGGGGCTTTCAGCGACGGAGACCGCGGATCTTTTCGCGGATTGGAACGGCGGGCCCATGGAGTCGTACCTGATCGAGATCGCATCGCTCGTGCTCGCCGTTTCCGATCCGGAGACCGGTCGCCCGCATGTCGATATGATCCTCGATCAAGCGGGGCAGAAGGGCACAGGCAAATGGACCGCACAGGTTGCTCTTGATCTGGGCGTGCCGATCCCGACGATCTCGGCCGCCATTGATGCACGAGTCCTTTCCAGCATGAAGGCGGAGCGCGTGCGTGCCAGCGAGCTGATCGTCGCGACGCGGGTTGTCAGCGCCGAGATCGAGCGCGCCCGCTCGGATCACGCCACGAGGAGCTCGCTCGTCGCTTCCGTCCGGGATGCGCTCGCTGCAGCGACGATCTGTTCCTACGCGCAAGGCATGGAGCTCCTGCGCGTCGCCTCTGCCACGCACGGGTGGCAGGTCGATTTGCGCGAGACTGCACGCATCTGGACGGGTGGGTGCATCATCCGCGCGCGTCTGCTCGAAACGATCATGCACGCCTACGAGCGCAAGGGCGACCTCCCGAACCTGCTGCTCGACGCCAAGATTCGGCAGCGCATGCAGGAGGTGGAGCAGGGATGGCAGCGTACCCTGGAAATTGCGATGGCGAACGGTATTCCCGTGCCTGCGCTGTCGGCCTCGCTCGCCTATTACGACAGTTACCGGTCTGCCGTGCTGCCGCAGAACCTGACGCAGGCCCAGCGCGATTACTTTGGCGCCCACACGTACCAGCGCACCGATCGCCCGGACGCGGGATTCGTACACACGGACTGGCAGGCGCTGATCGGCACACCCGCGATAAGCAGCCCGTGACAACGGCGGTACGGGCCACACCGTCGGAACTGATCGTTCGCCCTCCGCTGCGCGAAGCGGATGCGTGCACGCTCGTCATCTTTGGCGCGACGGGCGATCTCACGCGTCGCAAACTCCTCCCGGCGCTGTTTGAGCTACAGTGCCTCGGTGGCATGAGCAGCCATTGCGAGATTATCGGTACCGGACGCACGAGCCTCACCGACGAGCAGTTCCGTGAGCGCGTGCGCGACGCCTTCGCGCAATCGAAACCGCCAGTTGACGTCAGCGACGCGCGCTGGAAGGGGTTCGAGCAACGCCTCCGATACATCCCCGGCGACCCGAGCGACCCCGCGTTGTATACTCACGTTGCGGCCAGTCTCGAGGCCAGACGTGTGGCGGGCGGGCCGCCGAACCGCCTGTTCTATATCGCGACGCCGCCATCGCTCGCGCGGCCGATCATCGACGGCCTCGGCGCGGCCGGGCTGGCGAAGACTGACGCCGGCTGGTCGCGCATCGTGATCGAGAAACCGTTTGGCCGGGATCTCCAGACGGGGCGTGCGGTGAACGGCGCGGCGAACGCGGTGTTCGACGAGGAGGCCATCTTCCGGATCGACCACTACCTGGGCAAAGAGACCGTGCAGAACATCATCGTGTTCCGATTCGGGAACTCGATCTTCGAGCCGGTCTGGAACCGGAACTATATCGACTACGTGGAGATCACCGCTGTCGAGACACTAGGGATCGAAGGCCGTGCCGCCTTCTATGAAGAGAATGGGGCGCTGCGCGACATGGTGACCAATCATCTGCTTCAGTTGCTCACGCTTACGGCGATGGAGCCGCCCGTGTCGCTCGACGCGGATGCGCTTCGTGACCAGAAGGTTCAAGTCCTGCGCGCGATGCGCCCTATGACTGTCGATGAGGTCAGGCACCGGACAGTCCGCGGACAATACGGCGATGGTACAGTCGACGGGCAGCCGGTCGCGGAGTATCGGCAAGAGCTGGGTGTCCAGGCGCGCTCCAACACGGAGACCTACGTCGCCATTGATTTCCGTATCGATAACTGGCGCTGGGCTGGTGTTCCGTTCTACGTCCGCAGCGGCAAGCGGCTGGGCAGCCGGCGGACCGAGGTGGTGGTTCACTTCAAGCGGACGCCGCAGGCGCTGTTCAGCCATGCGCCTCGGAACGTCGTCGAGCCCAACCTGATCACGCTGCGGATCCAGCCCGACGAGGGGATCAGCATCGCCTTTGCGGCGAAGCGACCGGGCGACGAGCTGAGGTCCATCGGCGTCGAGGCAGACTTCTCATATGCGGACAGCTTCGACGGTAAGGCGCCGAGTGCCTATGCAACGCTTCTGCTCGACGTGATGGACGGGGACCAGACGCGTTTCACCCGGCGCGACGAAGTGGACGCGGAATGGCGGATCATTACGCCGATCGAGGAGGCGTGGGCGACGTTACCGGCGCCGGCGTTCCCGAACTATGTCGCGGGGAGCGACGGGCCCACGGACGCGAACGACCTGGTGAGCGTTGCGGGTCACCAGTGGCGCCGGATCATCTCGGGCAGGGATTGACGTCGCGCGCTCGCTTCGCCGGCGTCATCGCAGGCGTCGCTTGGCTTCATTGGTATCGTGGCCGTCGATCACATGGACGAATTTGCGCCCGAGATCGGAGGACGCGATGAGCAGACGCGTGTTGATCGTGGGAGGATACGGGAAGGCCGGGCTGAAGACCGCCGAGCATTTGGCGAGAGGCGGGTTGGTATCCGAAATTACGGTTGCCGGGCGAAATGGCGAACATGCGGCCAAGGCCGCTGCGCGCAGCGCACGATCCTCGCGGGTGCGCGTGCGCGGACAAGGTCTGGATATTCTTCACGACGAAGCAGCAGCGCACGCGCTTTCGGTCCATGACATCGTCATCATGAATACCGAGGCCAATCTCGAACGCATCGCCGCGCACGTCGCCCGATTGGGAAAAACAA
>JBKJKH010000295.1:0-3250 GCA_046597595.1 Gemmatimonadaceae bacterium | reverse complement strand
CGTTCGTCGCCCGGATCCTCCGACCAGCGCCGTGAGCCGCGCGACCGGCATTTCACGTCGGGGCGCGTTAGGCGCCTTCATTGTGCTGGCGTGGCTGG
The DNA here is from genome assembly GCA_046597595.1 of Gemmatimonadaceae bacterium. Classification (GTDB taxonomy): domain Bacteria; phylum Gemmatimonadota; class Gemmatimonadetes; order Gemmatimonadales; family Gemmatimonadaceae; genus JBKJKH01. The sequence continues at coordinate 3,152 of JBKJKH010000295.1, read as the reverse complement.
CCGGGCTCGGGCTGCTCGGGCGGCGCGAACTCGTGCGCGGGCCTGTCGAGCGTCTTGCCGAAGCCGCGTCGCGCGTCAATCCCGGCGCCGTGTTTTACGAGGTGCTGCAGGGCAATACGCACATCGGCTATGCGTCTTCCACCATCGATACCGCGCGGAGCGAGATTCAGGTGCGTGATGTGTTCGTCGCGGACCTCACCATCGGTGGCGGTGTGCATCGCGCGTCGGCACAGTCGTCGGTCTCGCTCTCCCGCCTCCTCGCGCTCAAGTCTTTCGAGCTGTCGTTCGTCTCCGATTCTGCGCCGATCCGCGTGACGGGCATCGCCGATGGGGACAGCGTCATCGTGTATACGCTGAGCACGGGAGCGGAACCTGGTGAACCACAGCGGCTGCGTACTGGTGGTCCGATTCTTCTTCCGACACTCGTGCCGCTCGCGGTTGCGCTGGGGGAGCGGCCGAAGGTTGGCGCGAAATTGACGGTTCCGGTGTTTGATCCGACCGCGATGGCGCCGCGCAACGTCGAGATCTCGATCACGGCGGAGTCGCTGTTCACCGTTTCCGACAGCGCGCGCCTCGACTCGACGGGAACGCGCTGGGTCGTCGCGAAGCGCGACACGGTGAGGGCGTGGAAGTTGTCCACGGAATCACGCGCGGTGAGCGCCGGCTGGGTGGACGAGCAAGGCCGGCTGGTGGAGAGCACGCAGGCGGGCGGCATCGTGCTGCGCCGGACGGCGTACGAGCTGGCATTCGAGAACTGGCGGATCGATCGCGCAAATGGTGCCGCGGTGTCGTCGGTGGATCGTGACGTGCTCGAAACGACCGCCATCGCCGCCTCCGCAAAACTCGGCGGTGGACCGAAGGAACGGTTGCGCGTGCAACTCAAGGATGTCAGTCTCGCAGGCTTTGATCTTTCCGGTGGCCGGCAGACACTCCAGGGTGACGTCCTGACCGTGCAGCGCGAAGGTGAGGCGGAATTGCGGGCAAACTGGGCGCTGGGCAACGCGGTGATTGCGCGGAGGTTCAAGAAGTATCTCGTCTCCGAGCCGCTGCTGGAGGCCGACAGCCCGACGATCCGGCAGGCGGTAACGCGCATTCTCGATGGGGAGAGCGATCCGCGTCGCGCCACGGAGAAGATCAATCGTTGGGTCTACGATTCCCTCGAGAAACGCATTACGGTAAGCGTGCCGAGCGCGATACAGGTGCTGAAGAGCCGCCGAGGCGATTGCAACGAGCACACGCAGCTCTTCCTGGCGCTGGCACGCGCGGCAGGATTGCCGGCGCGCGGTGCCGCCGGGCTCGCGTACCTCGACGGGAAGTTCTACTACCACGCCTGGCCGGAAGTCTTCCTCGGCTCCTGGGTGGCAGTGGATCCTACGTTCGGGCAGATGCCTGCGGATGCGGGCCATCTCCGTTTTGTGAGCGGAGGCTTCACCAGACAGACGGAGCTGCTGCGGCTGATCGGCAGCCTGCGCATCGACGTTTTGGACTCGCGCTGACGCGAGGAGAGAAGACCAGACGATGATCAAGCTCACGTCGCTCACCAAGCGATATGGCAAGTTTACCGCAGTGGATGGCATCGACCTCCACGTGCCCAAAGGGGAGCTCTTCGGACTCCTCGGACCGAACGGCGCGGGAAAGACGACGACGCTGCGGATGATTGCCGGCATCCTCCGTCCCACTGGCGGCAAGATCGAGATCGGGGGGATCGATATTGAGGAGGATCCGATTCGCGCGAAGGCGATGCTGGGGTTCATCCCCGACCGCCCGTTCATATATGAGAAGCTCACCGGCGCGGAGTTCCTGCGCTTCGTCGCGGGATTATTCGACCAGGAGGGGCCAGAGGTCGAGCATCGCGGGCGCGAGTTGCTGGCCCTGTTTGACCTCGAAGAATGGCGCGACGAGCTCGTGGAGAGTTACAGCCACGGGATGCGGCAGAAGCTGATCATCTCGAGCGCGTTCATTCACCGGCCCGACGTGATCGTCGTGGATGAGCCGATGGTTGGACTCGACCCGAAGGCGGCGAAGATCCTGAAGGATCTGTTCCGCGAGTACACGCATCGCGGGCATACGATCATGATGTCTACACACACGCTCGAGGTCGCGCAGACGCTCTGTGACCGGGTGGCGATCATGCAGGGCGGCAAAGTGCGCGCGCTGGGCACGATGGAGGAGTTGCGCGCGCACGCGGCGAGCGGGACGGAGGGACTCGAATCGATTTTCCTGCGATTGACGGGCGAAAACGCCGCACGCGAGCTGGTGGATGTCCTCGACGCCTGACGCCCCCGCGCTGCGCGTCAGGGCACCAGGTGGCAGTATGCCGGTTGTCGCCATTCCAGATCCGGGTCTGCTGCACCTGCTGTCGCCAAAATGGCTGACGGCCCGTGCGCGCCCCGCAGTCGAGGAACGGGGACGCGGCGCACGCTTCGCCATCCTCGGCGTCTTCGGCTTCATTTTCTGGGCGATGATCTTCGGCGTGACGTACCGGTTGTTGCGGTACTTCAAGGGCGTCGAGGAAATTGGTCCGCTGCTGGCGGGCAAGCTGCTGGGACTGATCCTCGTCAGCTTCCTGTCGATCCTCCTGCTGTCGAACATCATCACGGCGCTGTCGAGCTTTTTTCTCGCGCGTGATCTCGACCTGCTGGTGAGCGCGCCGGTGGACTGGCTGAAGCTGTATGGGGCGAAGCTGCTCGAGACGCTGGTGAACTCGAGTTGGATGGTGGTGCTGATGGCCATCCCGCTGTTCACGGCATACGGGGTCGCGTACCAGGGGGGGTGGCAATTTCCCTTCATCGCGATTGCGACATTCCTGCCTTTCCTGATCCTGCCCGCGGTGATCGGCACCGCGTTTACGCTGGTGCTCGTCAACATTTTTCCCGCGCGCCGCACGAAGGACATCCTGAGCGTCATCGCCGTGCTCGCCGCCGGTGGCATCGTGCTGTTGTTCCGACTCCTGCGACCGGAGCAGCTTGCCCGGCCTGAGGGATTCCGGTCGCTGGTGGATTTCATCTCCGTGCTGCGCACACCGACGTCGCCTTTTTTGCCGAGCGAGTGGGTCCAGAAGACGGTGATGGGCTGGCTGACGCGCCGGGACGACTTCCTGCCACTCTATCTCCTGTGGAGCACGGCATTGGCGTTCATCGTCATTGGCGCCG